>NZ_VCBQ01000021.1:0-62633 GCF_006386455.1 Paracoccus sp. FO-3
GCCAGCAGCAGCGTGAACAGGAAGCCGACGGTGCCCGCCGCCAGCAGCGCCGCTCGCACCGCCTCGGCCGAGGGTGCCCGGACCCACAGCACCCAGCCCGCGCCCGGCACCGCGCGCCGGGCCGAAACCTGCCCGGCCGGGATCGGCGGCAGCGGCGCAAAGCGCAACTGCGGCGCGCTGGACAGGATCACCTGCCCGGCCGCGTCCGTGACCAGCGTGGTCTCGGCCGCCTGCGCCCAGCCCTGCTCCATCGCGTCGAATTCCACCTTCACCACGATGACGCCCAGGGGCTCGCCCATCTGCGGCACGTCGTGGGACAGGTAGAGCCCCGGCCGCCGGCTGACGGTGCCAAGCGCGAATTGGGTCGCCTCGCCGCGAAGCAGCGCCTCGCTGAAATAGCTGCGAAAGCTGTAGTCCGAGCCGACGAAACTGTCGGGATCGTGCCAGTTCGAGGCGGCGATGGCGACGCCGTCGCGATCGAGCAGATAGATCACCGCGCTGCTGGTCTGCTCCTGCAACCGTTCCAGCTTTTGCGACACGCGCGAGACATTGGCCGGCGACGGCTCGGCCAGTGCCTGCAGCACGGCGGCATCGTCGGACAGGACCGTGGCCACGGCGCGCTGCTTGGCCAGCACGCTTTCCAGCGTCTGCACCCGGCTTTGCGCGCTGATCTCCAGCCGCTCGGTCAGGGCGCGGGCGGCATTGCCATGGGCCAGCCGAAAGGCCAGCGCCAAGGCCGCCAGCATGGCCAGCGCCACGGTCGCCGCGACCAGCAGCCGCCACAGCATCGGGCCGGGCCTTGCGCCTTGCGAATCGGTTGTGGCGGCCATGCTTCCCCTGGCGGACGGACGTTGTGCGGGTTTCCACACTAGCAGATCCGCCCTGTGTGGAAAACCACACGGATTTGCTCGGCCGCTGGCGACAAAAAGCCATGATTACAACGCATTGCTGTCATGCGCCCGGTTTTTTGGCGCCAGGGCCCGCGAATTTATCATGGCGGTCACATCACCGTCATACGCAGGTTGGAGGAGGCCCCATGCACATCGACACCACGGCCGCGCCGGTCGCTCACGCACCGCGGCCCTTTTACAGACATCTCTATTTCCAGGTTCTGTGCGCCATCGCCGCCGGCGCGCTGATCGGGCATTTCTATCCCGAAACGGGCGAGGCGCTGAAGCCCCTGGGCGACGCCTTCATCAAGCTGGTCAAGATGATCATCGCCCCGGTCATCTTCCTGACCATCGTCACCGGCCTTGCCGGCATGGGCACGCTGAAGGGCGTGGGCTCGGTCGTCGGCAAGGCTTTCGGCTATTTCCTGACCTTCTCGACCCTGGCGCTGATCGTCGGGCTGATCACCGCCAACGTCATCCGCCCCGGCGCCGGCATGAACATCGACCCGGCGACGCTGGATGCCAGCAAGGTCGCGGACTATGCCGCCAAGGCGCATGACTCCTCGCTGACCGGGTTTGTCATGGACATCATCCCGTCCACGATGACCTCGGCCTTCGTCGAGGGCAACATCCTGCAAGTCCTGTTCATCGCCATCCTGTTCGGCATCGGCCTGATCCTGATCGGCGACAAGGGCAAGCCGGTCGTGGCGCTGTTCGAGGCGATCAGCCACGCCGTCTTCCGCATGGTCGACATCCTGATGAAGGCCGCGCCCATTGGTGCCTTCGGGGCCTTCGCCTTTACCATCGGCAAATACGGCATCGCCTCGGTGGTGAACCTGGCGACGCTGGTCGGCACCTTCTACCTGACCTCGGCGCTGTTCGTCGTCGTGATCCTGGGCACGGTCTGCATGCTCAACGGCTTTTCCATCTTCCGGCTGATCTCCTATCTCAAGGCCGAGATCCTGCTGGTGCTGGGCACCTCCTCCTCGGAATCGGCACTGCCCTCGCTGATGGAGAAGATGGAGAAGGCCGGCTGCAAGCGCTCCGTCGTCGGGCTGGTCGTGCCCACCGGCTACAGCTTCAACCTGGACGGCACCAACATCTACATGACGCTGGCGGCGCTGTTCATCGCCCAGGCGACGAATACCGACCTGACGCTGCAACAGCAGATCCTGCTGCTGCTGGTCGCCATGCTGTCGTCGAAGGGCGCGGCGGGCGTCACCGGGGCGGGCTTCATCACCCTGGCCGCGACGCTGTCGGTGGTGCCGACCGTGCCGGTCGCCGGCATGGCGCTGATCCTGGGCGTGGACCGCTTCATGTCGGAATGCCGCTCGATCACCAATTTCATCGGCAATGCGGTGGCGACCGTGGTCGTCAGCCGCTGGGAAGGCGCGCTGGACCGCGACCAGTTCGACCGCGTGCTGGCCGGCGAGGCGGGGGGCCAGGTCGCCCCGATCCACGACCTGCACGGCGCCCCCGCCGGGCTGCGCCTGAACGAGGCCAGCGCCGACTGACCCGCCGCGACTGCAACAAGGGGCGCCCCGCCGCGGGCGCCCTTTTTCCGTTCAGGGCGGCGGGGCCGTCGTCTCGCGCAGCATCAGCCGCGGCGCCAGCAGGGTCACGGGGGGGATCTCGCGCCCGGCGATGCGGTCCAGGATGATCCGCGCCGCCTTGCGGCCGATCTCGCGCTTGGGCTGGCGGATGGTGGTCAGCGCCGGGGACAGGTGCGAGACCAGCTCGATGTCGTCGAAGCCGACGATGGACAGGTCGCGCGGCACATGATGCCCTGCGCGCTGAAGCCCGGACATGAAGGCGCAGGCCATCTCGTCGGAAAAGGCAAAGATCCCGGTCGGCCGGTCGGCCGGTGCCAGCGCCTGCCAGGCCAGCGCCGCCTGCTGGCCGGATTGCATGGTGAAGTCGCCGGGAAACTCGGTGATCCGCGCCCCGCCCGCGGCCTCATGCGCGCCCTGCCGGCGCGCCTTGTGCAGCACGTTGCCGGGCGGGCCGCCGATCACGCCGATATGGGCGTGGCCAAGCGCGCGCAGATGCGCAACGGCCAGCCGCCCGCCCTCGCGATTGTCCAGCATCACGCGGGGCAGGTCAGCGCCCTCGATCCATTCGCAGGCGGTGACGACCGGCGGCAGGTCCGCCCGCCCCGCCAGGTCGCCAAAGGGCGCCAGCCCGTCCAGCAGGATGATCCCGTCCGCGCGCGAGGGGTCCAGGAAACGGTCCAGCCGGGTATGGCGGCCGCTGTCCTCCAGCGTGTCGGCGACCAGCAGGTCATAGCCGGCGGCGGCCAGTTCGCGCCCCATCCCGTCCAGGATCTTGGCAAAGAAGGGATTGCCCAGGTTCGGCACCAGCGCCACGACGCAGCCGGTCCGCTGCTTGCGCAGGTTCCGCGCGGCGTGGTTCATGCGATAGCCGGTCTCGGCCACGGCCTGCATCACCGCCTCGCGCGTGGCCTTGGCCACCACCGCCGGATTGGACAGCACCCGGCTGACGGTCGAGGCCGACACGCCCGCGCGCCTTGCGACATCCGACAATCTGGCCCGTCCGGGCGGGATCTGGCTTTCCATCGCCAAAGGTTACGCGCCCCGCGCGATGCGGTGCAAGAAAATGTTTGCAATCGATTGCAGAGCGGTGCAGCCTGACCCTTGGGGAGAGAGGGGATCATGCAGACCATCAAGGGACCGGCGCTGTTTCTGGCGCAGTTCATCGGCGATACGGCGCCTTTCGACAGCTGGGACGGCATCACCCGCTGGGCGGCCGATTGCGGCTATCTGGGCGTGCAGGTGCCGACCAGCGACCCGCGCATGCTGGACCTGGCGCGGGCCGGGGAGTCGCAGGACTACCGCGACGAATTCCTGGGCATCGCCCGGCAGAACGGCGTCGAAGTGACCGAGCTTTCGACGCATCTGCAAGGCCAGCTCGTCGCCGTGCATCCGGCCTATGACGCCGGTTTCGACGCCTTCGCGCCGCCGGCCCTGCGCGGCAATCCCCCCGCGCGGCAGGAATGGGCGGTCGATCAGGTCGCCCGCGCCATCCGGGTCAGCCGGCTGCTGGGCCTGGACCGGATGGCGACGTTCTCGGGCGCCCTGGCCTGGCCCTACCTCTACCCCTGGCCGCAGCGCGCGCCGGGGCTTGTCGAGGCGGCGTTCGACACGCTGGCCGCGCGCTGGCGCCCGCTGCTGGACCTGGCCGAGGATCACGGCATCGACCTTTGCTATGAGATCCATCCGGGCGAGGATCTGCATGACGGCGCGACCTTCGAGATGTTCCTGGACCGGATCGGCGGCCACGCGCGGGCGAACATGCTTTACGATCCCTCGCATTATGTCCTGCAACAGCTTGATTACCTTCAGAACATCGACCTCTATCACGACCGCATCCGCATGTTCCACGTCAAGGATGCCGAGTTCCGCCCGACCGGCCGGCAGGGCGTCTATGGCGGCTATCAGCCCTGGGCGGATCGCGCCGGCCGCTTCCGCAGCCCCGGCGACGGGCAGGTCGATTTCCGCAGCGTGTTTTCCAAGCTGACGCAATACGGTTTCGACGGCTGGGCGGTGGTCGAATGGGAATGCGCGCTGAAACACCCCGAGGACGGAGCACGGGAAGGCGCGCGTTTCGTGCGCGACCATGTCATCCGCGTGACACCCCATGCCTTCGACGATTTCGCCGCCAGCCGCGTGGACCGCGCGGCCATCGACAGGGCGCTGGGGCTATGAGGCCGGTTCGCCTGGGCATGGTCGGCGGCGGCAGCGGCGCCTTTATCGGCGCCATCCACCGCATCGCCGCGCGCATGGACGGGCGCTTCGCGCTGGTCGCGGGCGCGCTGTCCTCGGACCCTGCCCGCGCGGCGGCCAGCGCGGCCGAGCTGGGCATCCGCAGCTATGGCGATTTCGCCGAGATGGCGCGGGCCGAGGCGGCGCGCGAGGACGGGATCGAGGCGGTCAGCATCGTCACCCCGAACCACCTGCATGCCGCCCCCGCCGCAGCCTTCCTGCGCGCCGGCATCCATGTGATCTGCGACAAGCCGCTGGCGGCCACGCCCGAACAGGCGCACGAGATCGCCGAGGCCGCGCAGGCCAGCGGTGCGCGGTTTTTCCTGACCCACAACTACTGCGCCATGCCCATGGTGCGCGAGGCTCGCGCGCTGGTGGCCGAGGGCGCGTTGGGCGACATCCGGGTGGTGCAGGCCGAATATCTGCAAGGCTGGCTGGCCGACCCGGCCAAGGGCAAGCAGGCCGAATGGCGCACCGATCCCGCCCGCGCCGGGGCCGGCGCCATCGGCGACATCGGCACCCATGCCTGGCAGCTTGCGCAATTCGTCACCGGCCAGACGCCCGCGTCCCTGTCGGCGGAACTCTCCAGCATGGTGCCGGGCCGCGCGGTCGACGACGATGCCCGCATCGCGCTGCGCTACGGCTCGGGCACGCGGGGCGGCATCTGGGTCAGCCAGGTCGCCGTCGGCCAGGAAAACGGGCTGTCGCTGCGGGTCTTTGGCACCAAGGCGGCGCTGGAATGGCGCCTGCCCGACCCCGAGCGGCTGATCCTGTCGCCCAAGGACGGCCCGGCCCGCGTCCTGACGCGGGCGCAGGACCGCAGCGCCTCATATCGCACCCCGCCCGGCCACCCCGAGGGCTACCTGGAAGGTTTCGCCAATCTATACCGTGATATAGCGTCGATCATTCAAGGAGATTCCAGCCTTGCAGACCGCGTGCCGGGGCTGGATGCCGGGCTGTCGGGCATGGGTTTCATCGCCGCCGCACAGGCGTCCTCGGCACGGGGCGGCGCATGGGTCGAGGTCGGGCCATGACCGTTCTGGCGCTCGACAACGTCTCGAAACGCTTCGGCCCGATCAAGGTCCTGCACGGCGTCGACCTGGCGCTGGAGCCGGGCGAGGTCCATGCCCTGATCGGCGAGAACGGCGCCGGCAAATCCACCATCATGAAGATCCTGGGCGGTTTCCTGGACCCGACCTCGGGCCAGGTGCTGCTGGACGGCCAGCCCGTCCGCTTCGCCAGCGGCCCCGAGGCCGAGGCGCAGGGCATCGTCGTCATCCACCAGGAGTTCAACCTTGCCCCCGACCTGACCGTGGCGGCGAACGTGTTCCTGGGGCGCGAACCCGGCGGCTGGCGGCTGGACCATGCCGCCATGCGGGACGCCACCGCCGCGCTGCTCAAGCGGCTGGACACCCGCATCGACCCCGATGCGCGCATCCGCGACCTGTCCGTGCCCGACCGCCAGATGGTCGAGATCGCCAAGGCCCTGTCGCGCAAGGCCCGCGTGCTGATCATGGACGAACCCAGCGCCGTGCTGACCCATCGCGAGGTCGGCTCGCTTTACCAGCAGATCGACCGGCTTCGGGCCGAGGGGGTGGCGATCCTTTACTGCTCGCACCGGCTGGAGGAGGTGGCGCATCTGGCCGACCGCATCACCGTGCTGCGCGACGGCCGCGTGGTGCGCCAGGCGCTGCGCGGCGAGCTGACCGAGGACGGCATGGCCACCGCCATGGTCGGGCGCGAGTTGCAGGATTTCTACCCGCCCAAGGGCCAGCCGGGCGACGCGCCTGCGCTGGAGGTGCGGGGTCTTTCGGTGCCCGGCCGGGTCCGCGACGTCAGCTTTACCCTGCGCCGCGGCGAGGTGCTGGGCATCGCCGGCCTCGTCGGCTCGGGGCGCACCGAACTGGCCGAGGGGCTGGTCGGCCTGCGCGCATCGCAGGGCGAGATCCGGGTCGAGGGCCGGCCGGTCGCCATCCGCAGCCTGCGCGACGCCTTTGCCGCCGGCCTCGCCTATCTGACCGAGGACCGCAAGGAAGCCGGCCTGCTGCTCGACAAGGGGCTGCGCGAGAACCTGACGCTGGCCACGCTGGAGCGCTTCGGCACCTGGCGGCTGGACACCAAGGCCGAGGACGCCGCGCTGGACAGCGCCACGCGCGAATTCGACATCCGCGCCCCACGCCGCGACATGCCGGCCGGAAAGCTTTCCGGCGGAAACCAGCAGAAACTGTTGCTGGCCAAGGTTATGCTCCCAGATCCTCGAATCATTCTTATCGATGAGCCGACGCGCGGCATCGACGTGGGCACCAAGCGCCAGATCTATGCCTTCATCCGCAAGCTCGCCGCCGAGGGCCGCAGCCTGATCGTCATCAGCAGCGAGATGACCGAGGTGATCGGCCTTGCCGACCGCGTGCTGGTCATGCGCGAGGGGCGGCTGGCCGGCGAACTCGACGGCGAGGACATGACCGAAGACCGCATCGTCCGCCTGGCCATGGGTGTGACCGGAGAAGCCGCATGAAACTCGACCTGCATACCCTTGGCCCGCTTGTCGCCCTGGTCGCCCTGGTGATCCTGGGCGCGGTCCTGAACAGCGCCTTCCTGGCGCCGGCGAACATCACCAACGTGCTGGCGCGCTCGGCCTTCATCGGGCTGATCGCGGTCGGCATGACCTTCGTCATCACCGCGGGCGGGCTGGACCTGTCTGTGGGGTCCATGGCCGCCTTTCTGGCCGGGATCACCATCATCGCCATGAACGCCGCCCTGCCCGGCCTGGGCAGCAACTGGGGCACGATCCTGCTGGGCATGGGCGTCGCGGTCCTGGGCGGCATCGCCGCGGGCTACCTGAACGGCGCGCTTGTCACCAAGGCGCGGATCGAGCCCTTCATCGTCACGCTGGGCACCATGGGCATCTTCCGCTCGCTGGTGACATGGCTGGCCGACGGCGGCACGCTGAGCCTCGACTACGGGCTGCGCACGCTCTACCGGCCGGTCTATTACGGCGGCATCGGCTGGATCACCTGGCCGATCATCGTCTTTGCCATCGTCGCGGTCCTGGGCGAATGGACCATGCGCCATTCCCGCTTTGGCCGACATGTCGAGGCCATCGGCTCGAACGACCGCGTCGCGCGCTATTCGGCCATCGACGTGAACCGGATGCGGCTTCTGACCTATGTGCTGCTGGGCGTGCTGGTCGGGCTGGCCGTGGTGCTTTACGTGCCGCGCCTCGGCTCGGCCTCGGGCTCGACCGGGGTTCTGTGGGAGCTTGAGGCCATCGCCGCGGTCATCATCGGCGGCACGGCGCTGAAAGGCGGGCGCGGCCGGGTCTGGGGCACGGTGGTCGGCGTGCTGATCCTGTCGCTGATCGACAACATCCTGAATCTGGCCGACCTGGTCAGCCCCTATCTGAACGGGGCGATCCAGGGGGTCATCATCGTTCTTGCTGTCGTCTTGCAGCGGGAGAAACGCACCGCCGAGGAGCGGTGACTGGGGAGGAAGCAACAGATGAAACGCAGAAGCCTGATGAAAGCCGCCGCGCTGATGGCCGCGATGGGGATCGCCGCCCCCGCCGTCGCGCAGGAGGCCGAGAAGAAGATCATCGGCGTGTCGATCCCGTCGGCCACGCATGGGTTCATGGGCGGGCTGAACTGGCACGCGCAGGACACGATCAAGCGGCTGGGCGCAACCTATCCCAACCTTGAATTCGTGCTGTCCACCGCCGGCGATCCGGCCAAGCAGGTCAACGACATCGAGGACATGATGGCCACGCGCAACATCGACGCACTGGTGGTGCTGCCCTTCGAATCCGAGCCGCTGACCGCCCCGGTCAAGGCGGTCAAGGATGCGGGCAAGTTCGTCACCGTGGTGGACCGCGGGCTGAGCCAGGAAGGGATCGAGGATCTTTACGTCGCCGGCGACAACACCGCCTTCGGCCGCGTGGCGGGGGAATATTTCAAGGGAAACCTTGAGCCCGGCGCCAAGATCGTGGTGCTGCGCGGCATCCCGACCACGCTGGACAACGAGCGCGTCGATGCCTTCCGCGCCGCGCTGGAGGGCTCCGAGGTCGAGATCCTGGACATGCAGCACGGCAACTGGAACCGCGACGACGCCTTTGCGGTGATGCAGGACTACCTGGCGAAATACCCGCAGATCGACGCGGTCTGGGCCGCCGACGACGACATGGCCATCGGCGTGCTCGAGGCGATCTCGGCCGCGAACCGCCAGGACGAGATGTGGGTGATCGGCGGCGCCGGCATGAAGGAGATCGTCAAGCGCATCATGGAGGGCGACAAGCAGCTGCCGGTGAACGTGACCTATCCGCCGGCGCTGATTTCCTCGGCCATCGAGATGACGGCGCTGAACTTCGTGTCGAACGCGCCGATGACCGGGCGCTTCATCATCGGCAGCCAGTTGATCACGCCCGAGAACGCCGAGCAGTTCTATTATCCCGACAGCCCGTTCTGAACGGGCCGCCCGCGCAGCCCCCTTGCCTCGGCGGGGCTGCGTCCGGCGATGCGATCAGGCCACGCGGGCCCCCTGCACCCAGGCGCCGCGCAGCGCGGCGCCGCGGCCGATGCGGGCGACACGGATCACGTCGGCCCGCGTGCCGGGGGCAAGCCGGCCGCGGTCGGCCAGCCCGGTCGCCTGGGCCGGGCCCTGGGTCACGGTGGCGATGCCGCGCGCCATGTCCCCCCACAGATCGCCCAGCAGCAGCGCCGCCGACAGCAGCGACGAAGGCACGTAGTCCGAGGACAGGATGTCCAGAAGCCCCGCCTCGGCCAGGTCCGCCGCCGCGACATTGCCCGAATGGCTGCCGCCGCGGATCAGGTTCGGCGCCCCCATCATCACCCGGATGCCGTGGTCGCGGCAGGCGCGCGCGGCTTCGGCCGTGGTCGGGAACTCGGCGAAATGCGCACCATGCCCGGCCGAGACCGCGACCTGCGCCGCCGTGGTGTCGTCATGGCTGGCCAGCACCGCGCCATAGCGCCGCGCCTCGGCCACCGCCGTTTCCTCGTGCACCGCGCCCAGCCTTTCGCGCAGGGCGCGCTGGCTGGCGACATGGTCGGCAAAGCCTTCGTCCGACAGGCCGTGCTTGCCGCAGACGTAATCCTTGAGCTTGGAGATGTCGCGGAACTGCCGCTCTCCGGGCGTGTGGTCCATCAGGCTGACGATGCCGATGCGGTCCTGGGGACCGAACTTGGCCATCTCGGCCACCAGGGTTTCGGAACAGACCTCGGCCCGCAGGTGCAGGTAATGGCTGATCTTCAGCGCGCCCATGGCGCGCAGCTCCAGGATCTCGTCGGCCAGGGCGCGGGCATATTCGCCGTAATTCGCCTTGCCGTCCGACACGACCGACCCCACGCGCAGCGCGTCGAAGACCGTGGTGATGCCCACGCTGGCCAGTTCGCCGTCATGGGCCAGGATCGCCGCCTGATGCGGCCAATGCACGCGGGGGCGGGGCTGGATATGGCGCTCCAGATTGTCGGTATGCAGCTCGATCAGCCCCGGCATCACCAGATCGCCGCCGCAATCCACCGCGCCCTGGGGCACGGTCGCGCCATGGTCGATGGCGCTGATGCGGCCATCGGCCATGCGCAGCGCCCCGCGGATCACCTCGCGGGGCAGAACGAGCGTGGCGTTTGCAAGGATCGTCTCGGTCATCTTCTGTCGTCCTGTCTTGCGTCCGGGTCCATGGACGGGCTGAATGCCAGCGCCGTGTCACAAGCCTGTGACACGCCAGCGATAAGAGCCTGCGCATGGACATGATGAAGCGTTACGCCGTCTATTACGCCCCGCCCGAGGGCGCATTCGCCAGCCGCGCCAGCGCCTGGCTGGGCTGGGATGCCGCCGCGGGCCAGCCGCTGGACCCGCCCGACCTGGGCCTGCCGGCCGCCGAGATCACCCGCGATCCGCGCAAATACGGCTTTCATGGCACGCTGAAGCCGCCCTTCCGGCTGGCCGAGGGCCGGGATGCCGACGAATTGCACCGCGCCGTGGCGGGGCTGGCCCGGCGGCTTTCGCCCGTCACCCTGCCTGGCCTGCGGCTCGCCAGCCTGGGCGGTTTCCTGGCGCTGGTGCCCGAGGGCGACGCAGCACCGCTGCAAGCCCTGGCCGCGACGGTGGTGGCGGCGCTCGACGGCCTGCGCGCGCCCCTGACCGAGGCCGAGATCGCCCGCCGCCGCCCCGATCGCCTGACCCCGCGCCAGCGCGAATTGCTGCGGCTTTGGGGCTATCCCTATGTCATGGAGGAATTCCGTTTCCACCTGACCCTGACCGACCGGCTGGAGGAACCGCTGGCCACCCAGGCGGCGCAGATCCTGGATGCGCATTTCGCCCCGGTCCTGCCCCGGCCCTTTCGCATCGCCGACCTGTGCCTGTTCGGCGAGGCCGAGGACGGGCGCTTTCGCCTGCTGCATCGCTATACCCTTTCCGGCTGAAGCGCGGCCAGAAAGCGCGCGAGCCCCTGTTCGGGCGTGCCGTCGTTCACCACCACCCGCGGCACGATGCCCGGCGGCAGCGGAAAGCCCGCCCGCGCCAGCCGCGCCGCCTGGTCCGCGCCGCTTTCGCGCCCGCGCCCGGCCAGCCGCCGCGCCAGCACCTCGGGCGGCGCCGTCACCAGCAGCACCGCCAGGTCGGGGAACCGCGCCTGCGCCTCGGCCAGCACGGCGCGGCTGGCGTTGATGAGCAGCGTGCCCTGCCCGGCCAAGGCCTCGGCCGGGATGCCGTAGCCCAGCCCATGCGCGCGCCAATGCAGGGCGAATGCGCCGGCCTGCCGGCGGGCGGCAAACTCGGCCTCGGTCACGCCCTCGAAATCCTCGCCGCCGGCCTCGGCCGGGCGGGTAACGACGCGGCGGGCGGCGCGGATGTCGGGCCGCGCGGCGCAGGCCAGCGCCATCAGCGTGTCCTTGCCCGCGCCCGAGGGGCCGACCACGGCAACCAGCCGCCGGCTCATGCTGCCAGCCCCGGCGTGAAGCCGGTCACGTCGACCAGCCGGTCGCAGACCCGGTCCCGCGCGCGCTCGTCGTGAAAGATGCCCAGGATCGCCGCGCCGCGGGCCTTGGCCTCCTGGATCAGGCACAGCACCACCTCGCGGTTCTGCGCATCCAGGCTGGCGGTCGGCTCGTCCAGCAGCAGGGCCGGATAGTCATGGGCAAAGCCGCGGGCGATGTTCACGCGCTGCTGCTCGCCGCCCGAGAAGGTGGTGGGCGACAGCCGCCACAGCCGCTCGGGGATGTTCAGCCGCGCCAGCAGATCGGCGGCGCGCGCCCGCGCCGCCTGGGGGGCGATGCCCAGCCGCAACAGCGGCTCGGCCACAACCTCCAGCGTGGGCACGCGCGGCACGACGCGCAGGAACTGGCTGACATGGCCCAGGACCGCGCGGCGCAGCGCCAGGATCTGGCGCGGCTCAGCCGTGACCACGTCGACCCCGCCGATGCGGATCGACCCGCCCCCGGCCAGGTAGTTGCCATAGACCATGCGCATCAGCGTCGATTTCCCGGCGCCCGAGCGGCCGACCAGCCCGACGCATTCGCCAGGGCCCACGCGCAGATGCCCGCCCGCCATCACCGGGATCGCCACCCCGCCCTGGTTGTGCAGGGTAAAGCTTTTCGAAAGGTTCCGGATCTCGATCATGGTTCACACCTGCAGGACAGAGGACACGAGAAGCTGGGTATAGGCGTGCTGGGGATCGTCCAGCACCTGGTCGGTCAGCCCGGTTTCCACCACCCTGCCCGACTTCATCACCATCAGCCGGTCGGCGAGCAGCCGCACCACCGCCAGGTCATGGGTGACGATCACCACCGACAGGCCAAGGTCGCGCACCAGCCCGCGCAGCAGGTCCAGCAGCCGCGCCTGCACGCTGACGTCAAGCCCGCCGGTGGGTTCGTCCATGAACACCAGCCGCGGCCCCGTCACCAGGTTGCGCGCGATCTGCAAGCGCTGCTGCATGCCCCCGGAAAAGGCCGAGGGGCGGTCGTCGATGCGGTCCGCCGCGATCTCGACCCGGCCCAGCCAGTCGGTGGCGCTGTCGCGGATGGCGGCATAGTTGCGCGCGCCCACGGCCATCAGCCGCTCGCCGACATTGCCGCCGGCGGAAACGCCCATGCGCAGCCCGTCGCGCGGGTTCTGGTGGACATACGCCCAGTCGCCGCGCAAGAGCCGGCGCCGCTCGGCTTCCGAGAATGCCAGCACATCGGCACCGTCGAACAGGATCCGCCCCTGGTCCGGGCGCTGGTGCCCGGCCAGGCAGGACAGCAGCGTCGATTTCCCCGAGCCGCTTTCGCCGACGATGCCCAGCACCTCGCCGGGGTAAAGGTCGAAGCCGACATCGGCGCAGCCGATCCGCGGGCCGTAGCGTTTCGTCAAGCCCTGCACCGACAGCAGCGGTGCGGCGGTGATGGCGTTCTGCATCAGGGTCATGGCGCGTCTCCTTGCGGCGACAGGCGGCCGCGATGCCCCTGCGCCTGGCGCGCGGCGCAGAAATCGGTGTCGGAACAGACGAACATGCGCGTGCCGCGGTCGTCGGTGATGACCTCGTCCAGATAGCTGCTGCCCGAGCCGCACAGGTCGCATGCGTGATCGGCCTTGGAGGCCGTGAAGGGGTGGTCCTCGAAATCCAGGCTGACCACATCGGAATAAGGCGGCAGGGCATAGATCCGCGCCTCGCGCCCGGCGCCGAACAGCTGGATCGCCGGATTGCCGGCCAGCTTCGGGTTGTCGAACTTCGGGATCGGCGAAGGGTCCATGACATAGCGCCCCTCGACCCTGACCGGATAGGCATAGGCGGTCGCGATCTCGCCATGCCGGGCGATGTCCTCGTAAAGCTTGACGTGCATCAGCCCGTATTCCTCAAGCTCGTGCATCTTGCGCGTCTCGGTCTCGCGCGGTTCCAGGAAGCGCAGGGGTTCGGGGATCGGCACCTGGTAGACCAGGATCTGCCCCTCGGCCAGCGGCTGTTCGGGGATGCGGTGGCGGGTCTGGATCACCGTGGCGTCAGTCGTGCGCTCGGTGGTTGCGACCCCCGCCGTGCGCTGGAAGAAGCGGCGGATCGACACCGCGTTGGTGGTGTCGTCGGCGCCCTGGTCGATGACCTTCAGCCGGTCGTCCGGGGTCAGGCAGGCCGCCGTCACCTGCACGCCGCCGGTGCCCCAGCCATAGGGCATCGGCATCTCGCGGCTGGCGAAGGGCACCTGGTAGCCGGGGATCGCCAGCGCCTTCAACAGCGCGCGGCGGATCATCCGCTTGGTCTGTTCGTCCAGATAGGCGAAATTATAGGCTTGGTCGGTCATTCCGCCGCCTCCTGCATCTGCATCGCCTCGCGCCGCATGCGCCGGACCAGTTCCAGTTCGGCCTGGAAATCGACGTAATGCGGCAGCTTGATATGTTCGAGGAAACCCGTCGACTGGATGTTGTCGCAATGGCTTAGCACGAATTCCTCATCCTGGGCCGGGGCGCCGGTGAAATCCTCGCCCAGTTCCTGCCAGCGCAGGGCGCGGTCCACCAGCGACATGGAAATCGCCTTGCGCTCGGACTGGCCCATGACCAGGCCATAGCCGCGGGTGAATTGCGGCGGCTCGGTGCGGGAGCCCTTGAACTGGTTCACCGTGTCGCATTCGGTCAGCTCGACCTCGCCGATCTCGACGGCAAAGCCCAGCTCGGGCAGATCGACCTGAACCGCGACGCGGCCGATGCGCAATTCACCGACGAAGGCATGGGTGCGGCCGTAGCCGCGCTGCGTCGAATAGGCCAGCGACAGGGTGAACCCCTCGTCCGCCCGCGCCAGCGCCTGCAGGCGCAGCGCGCGCGAGGCCGGCAGTTCCAGCGGCTGGCGCGTCAGGTCGGGGGCGGGCGTGTCGTCCGCCGGCTGCCCCTCGATCAGCCCGTCGCGGTCCAGCAGGCCGGTGACATGCGGCACCGGCTCGTCCCGCGCAGGCGCCTGGGGCGCGGGCGGCGCCTCGCCCTCGGCGGCCAGCGCGAAATCCAGCAGGCGGTGGGTATAGTCGAAGGTCGGCCCCAGCACCTGCCCGCCCGGCAGATCCTTGAAGGTGGCCGAGACGCGGCGATCGACCGCCATCGCCGCCGTGTCGACCGGGCGCGAGGCGCCGAAACGCGGCAAGGTGGTGCGATAGGCGCGGATCAGGAACACCGCCTCGATCAGGTCGCCGCGCGCCTGCTTGATCGCGAGCGCGGCCAGGTCGGGATCGTAGAGCGAGCCCTCGGCCATCACCCGGTTCACCGCCAGCGCCATCTGCTCGCGGATCTGGGCCACGGTCAGCTCGGGGATGGCGGGGTCGCCGCGGCGTTCCTCGGCCAGCCAGGCATGGGCGGCGTCGATGGCGCGCTCGCCCCCTTTGACGGCGACATACATCAGGCGTCCTCCACGATGGTGCTGCGCGGCAGGGCGGCAAGGCGCGCGCCGCAGGTCAGGATGCAATCGAAGCCCAGCGGGAACAGCGCCCGGTTGGCGCGGAAGGCGGCGGTCTCGGGCAGGGACAGCCGCGCCTCGGTTTCGATGCCGGGACCGGTCAGGCAGGCGCCCTCGGGCTCCAGCCGGTCCATCTCGACGATCAGCGTGGCCGAGCGGTCGGGATAGGACGGCTCGCCGATGCGGAAGCGGCCGATGGGGTGCAGCGCCTGCCATGTGCCAAGCGCGAATTGCGCCTGTTCGGCCGCGACCAGCGGGGCGCCGGTGTGAAAGCCGATCCAGCCCCGCAGCGCCTCGCAATCCGCCGCACCCGCCAGATGCAGAGGCGTGGTGGCATCGGTCAGGGTCAAGAGCGCCACCCCGGCCGCGACCGAGAGGGGCGCGGGCGGCCGGGCGCCCTCGACGGCAAGGATGCGGCCGGGGCGCGCCATGGCCTCCAGGAGAGCGCGGAAGGCATGGGCGGATTGGGTCGAGGGGTCGGCGAAGCCGCCGGTCAGGATGGCGTTCATGCGTCCTCTCCGCGCAGCATGGTGAAGAATTCGACGCGGGTCGCGGCGGCCTTGGCGGCGCGGCTGGCGCGGGCCTGGGCGGCCTCGGCCCGCAGGGGGGCCAGCACCTGCGCCTCGATCCGCGGCGCGGCCCCGGTCTGCATCAGCGCATCGGCCAGGGCGGCGCGGGCGGCATGGGCCTTGTCGCGGCCCTGCACGCAGGCATGGCCCACCGCGCCCTCGGCCAGCCGGACCGAGCAGCGGGTCACGGTCATCTCGCCCAGGTTGAAGGGCGCGCCGGTGCCGCCGATGCGGCCCTGCACCATGACGGTGCCGATTTCGGGCGCGCGCAGCATCTCATGCGCAGGCAGGTCGGAGAGCAGCGCCGCCAGCCGCCCCGGCGGCGCCTTGGCCAAGGCCGAGATCCAGTTGCGGCGCAGGGCGGTTTCAGATGGGGATGGTTGGGACATTCCGGGCCTCGACAAGCTTGCGGGTTTGTCTAGATTCCTATACAACTAGACAAGTGATAGCCCGCCCGCCGATTCTGCTCAAGGGGCGGCATCGTGAATTTTTGGTGACGGAGGCGACATGGCCCGCAGTCCGATCTGGAAATCCATCGCCGACACGTTGGCGGCCGAGATCGCCGAGGGGCATTACCGCCCCGGCGACAAGCTGCCCTCCGAGGCGGTGCTGGCCGCGCGGTTCGGCGTCAACCGCCATACCCTGCGCCATGCGCTGGCGGCGCTGGCCGAGGCGGGGACGCTGCGCTCGCGCCGCGGCGCCGGGGTCTTCGTCGCGGCGCGGCCCACGGATTACCCGCTGGGCCTGCGGGTGCGGTTTCACCAGAACATCACCGCCTCGGGACGCACGCCCTCGCGCCGGCTGACGCTGGCCGAGACGCGCGCCGCCAATGCCGAAGAGGCCGAGGCGCTGCACCTTGCCCCCGGCAGCCCGGTGCATGTGGTCGAGGGCGTGTCGCTGGTCGATGGCCAGCCGGTGGCGGCGTTCCGCTCGGTCTTCGATGCCGGGCGTTTCCCGGAACTGCTGCGGCATGTGGCGGCGATCCCTTCGGTCACGGCGGCGCTGGCGGAATGCGGGCTCAAGGACTACACCCGCGCCTCGACCCGGCTGACGGCAGAGCTTGCGCCCGCGGTGATGGCGCTGGCGCTGGAGGTGGCTGAGGGCGCGCCGGTGCTGCGCTCGGTCGCGGTGAACGTGGATGCGGGCGGCGTGCCGGTCGAATACGGCACCACCTGGTTCGCCGGCGACCGGGTGACGCTGACCCTGCGCCCCGAGGACGGCGGCCAGGGCGTCGGCACCTTGCCGTCCACCGGAAAGGCCCCGCGCAACTCATAGCCGCCCGCCAGCCCATGCGATGGGCAGGCCGCCGCGAACGCAGTCCCCGGCGGCGGAGATTTGCAGCGGCTGCGCCAGCCCTGCGCTTGCTCTGCAACGGGCTCGATCGATTGCCCCTAGCCCACGGCCCGGCGGTAAAGGTGCCATGTTGCGTGGCCGAGGATCGGCAGCACGATGATCAGCCCGGCAAAAAGCGGGATCATCCCCAGCACCAGCGCGCCGGCGACGATCAGCCCCCAAAGCGCCGTCGCGCCAGGGTTGCGGCGCGCGACGGCAAGCGAGGTCGCCAGCGCCACCGGCACCCCCACCGGGCGGTCGATCAGCATCGGGAACGACACCAGGCTGACGCACAGCACCACGGCGGCAAAGACGAAGCCGACGCCGATCCCGGCAAGGATCATCGCCCAGCCCGCGCCGGTGGTGAAGCTGTCGCGCAGCAGGACGAGCAGGCTGTCATAGGGCCCCGGCCCCAGGGTGACGACCCAGATCGCATGCGCGGCAAGCAGCCAGCAGGCGAAGATCACCGCGAGCAGCAAGCCCAGCATCAGCACCGGCCCAAGCACCCGGCCGGTCAGCGTCGCCAGCACCGCGCCCCAATTCGTATCCTCGCCCCGCTCGCGCCGCCGGCTCATCTCGTAAAGGCCGATCGCCGCGACAGGTCCGATCAAGGGAAAGCCCGCGGCCAGCGGGAACAGCAGATGCACCTGCCCCGCGTTGAACGCCCAGGCGGCAAGGACGAAGCCGATCACCGGATAGAGCGCCACCGCGGTGATCACGTCGGTGCGCAGCGCGGCGAAGTCCTCGACGCCCTTGCGAAGCGCCGCGCGGATGTCGCCCCAGCCGATCTGGTTGACCGTGGGCACGGCTCTTTCGTGGCTGCCGATCCCGTCCACCGCCGCCCCGGCGCTGCGGCCTATGCCGGCCAGCCTCTGCGCGCTCCAGCTCAGCGGGTTTCCAATCGTCTCTCGGTGCATGGCTGCATCCTCCCTTCCTGGAGGGCCCGCGATAGGGCGAGGCGTCAGCCGGGGAATCCGGCCCCCCGCCCGCGAACATGCCGGGCCGAACCGTCCTCGACGGATAGTCTAGCAGATACAGCGCAAGGTTGCACTCGGGGAATCGCGTGCCTTGTCCCTTGCCGCCACCCCGTCGCCGAGGGAGAGGCCGCCGCGCTCAGGGCATGGTGTCCATGGCGACCTGCCGCCGCACCGGGCGAAAGGCGGCCTGACGGCGGGTGCAGGATCGGATGGCGGTCGCTCGCCCAGGCACGGCAGCGCGTGGGCCGGCGGCGTCATCCCTGAGAAACCGGCTGACGCCGAGGCCGAATTCGGGATGACGTTGCCGCCCCTGCTCCTTCAGGCACCGCATGGGGCTGCGGTCAGAAAGTCCTTCAAGGCGATGTCGAAGCGCGGCGCCGATTCCCGGTTCACGATATGCCGCCCCGGCAGGGACAGGTGACGCCCGCAGCGCACCGCTTTGGCGATCATGGCCAGTTCGGCGGGCGGGCAGACCGGATCGTCGTCGCCGGAAATCGCCAGCAGCGGATTGGCGATCTGGGGAAGGCGGTCGCGAAGATCCGCGCTGGCAAGCGCGGCGCAGCATCCCACATAGCCATCGACCGAGGTGGCGGCGAAACCGTCCAGGATCGCCTTGACCGTGGCAGGATGGGTCGCGCGAAAGCCGGGCGTGAACCAGCGTTCCGCAGTCGCGGGAACAAGACCGCCAAGGCCGTTTGCCCGGACCTCGTCGATGCGGGCATGCCAGCTTTCGGCGGTGCCGATCCGGGCGGCCGTCGCGCAAAGAACCATGCGCCCAAGCCGCGCGCCGGCGTGGATGCCCAGCCATTGCCCGGTCAGCCCGCCGATGGACAGGCCGCAGAAATGGCTGCGCCTGATGGACAGCGCGTCCCACAGCGCGATCACGTCGCCGCCCAGATCGGCCAGGCCATAGGGCGGCACCGGCGCGCCGGACCTGCCATGGCCGCGGCGATCATAGCGCAGGATGCGGAAATCCTGGGAAAGGCTGGCGACCTGGGCGTCCCACATGTGCAGGTCGGTGCCCAGGGAATTGCAGAAGGTCAGCCATGGCTTCTTCCCTGCCGCGCCGTCGATGCAATAGTGAAGCCGGTGGGTGGGCAGGTCCAGATAGGGCATGGTCGGCCTTTCATGCGGATTTGGACGCGCGGCCGGAACCGCGCGCCTGTTTGCGGTGATGCTCAGGCGGCGGCAAGCCGCGTCGCGTCGCGGGCGCGCCCGTTGGCAAGCGCAAAGACCAGCATCGCCAGGGCCGAGAGCGCCGCCGGGATCGCGAAGAGCATGAAGTTCTGCTCCAGCGGCAGTTCCCGCGCCAGCAGCACCCCGCCCAGCGTCGGCCCGACGATGGCGCCGATCCGGCCCACGCCCGAGGCCCAGCCAAGGCCCGTCGAACGGACCGACAGGTTGTAAAGCTGCGCCACGCTGGCATAAAGCAGGATCTGCGTGCCGATAGTCGTCGCACCCGCGACGAAGACCAGCAGGAACAAGAGCCCCGGCGCCGGGTTGAAGCCGATCAGCGCAATCGAGACCGCCGCCGCGGCAAAGAAGCCCACCACGACCTTGGGCAGGCCGAAGCGGTCGCCCAGGCGTCCGCCCATGATCGCCCCCGCCATGCCGCCGAAGTTCAGCGAGAACAGCGACAGCAGGCTGGCCCGTTCGGCATAGCCGGCCTCTTGCAGCACCTTGGGCAGCCAGGACGACAGCAGATAGACCAGCAGCAGGCAGCAGAAGAAGGACAGCCACAGCATCAGCGTGCGCAGCGTCCGGCCGTGGCGGAACAGCTCCGCCACCGATGCCGATGCGCCCTTGGCCTCGGCAAAGACCAGCCGGTCCTCGGGGGCCAGCGGCGTGGCCGGGTCGATGCGGGCAAAGATGCGCCGCGCCTCGTCCTGCTTGCCCTGGCGGATCAGGAAGCCCAGCGATTCCGGCAGTTTCCACAGGACCAGCGGCAACATCAGCAGCGGCACGGCGGCGATGAAGAACATCGGCCTCCAGCCGAAGCTGGGGATCAGGCCGATGCCCAGGCCCGCCGCGACCATGCCGCCGACCGAATAGCCCGAAAACATCAGCGCGACCATGGTGCCGCGCAACCGCCTGGGCGCATATTCGTTCATCAGCGCCACCGCGTTCGGCATCAGCCCGCCGCAGCCCAGGCCCGCGATGAAGCGGAAGACCTTGAACTGCTCGGGCGAGTTGGCAAAGCCCGTCAGCACGGTGGCCGAGGTGAACAGCACGAAGCTGATCGCCACCCCCTTCTTGCGGCCGATCCGGTCGGCCAGCGGGCCAAGGATCAGGGCGCCGAACATCATCCCGAACAGCGCCCAGGCCTGCAGCGCGCCCGCCTGCGGCTTGGTCAGCCCCCATTCCGCGATCAGTGTGGGCAGCACCGTGCCCGCCACGAACACGTCGTATCCATCGACCACCAGCAGCGCGCCGCAAAGCGCGACCACCCTCCATTGAAAGCTGCCGAACGGGCCTTGGTCGATGGCCTCGTTCACGTCTATGCTGCGCATTCCTTGTCTCCTCCCTGTCTCGTCGTTGAAATCGCGGTCAGCCGCTGTCGCCCCCCGCGACGGGCAGGACCGAGCCGGTGATGTAGGACGCCTCGTCCGAGGCCAGGAACAGGATCGGCGCGGCCTGTTCGTCGATGCTGCCGTAGCGGCGCATGAAGGCGGATTGCCTGACCTGGTCCACGACCTCGGCCATCCAGCGCCGTTCGTCGGCGCTGTCGCCATCGGCATTGCGCGGGACGCGGCGCGGCGGCGCCTCGGTCCCGCCGGGGGCGGTCGCCACCACGCGGATGTTCTGCGCCGCCATCTCCATCGCCAGGGATTGCGTGATCGCGTTGACGCCGCCCTTGGCCGCCGAATAGGGCACGCGGTGGATGCCGCGCGTCGCGTTCGACGAAACGTTGACGATGGTGCCGCCGCCGCGCGCCAGCAGATGCGGCAGGACCGCATGGCAGCAATACAGCGTCGGCATCAGCGACCGGCGGATCTCGGCGTCGATCTGGGCCGGTTCGAATTCGGCAAAGGGCCGCATCCGTATGGCGCCGCCGACATTGTTGATCAGGATGTCGATGCCGCCGAAGGTGCGGGCCGCATGGCGCATCGCCGCATCGGCGCCGTCCCAGGTTTCCAGGTCGGCGGTGAAGGCCGCGGCACTGCCGCCCGCTTCCGCCGCCACCTCGGCCACGAAATCGGCACGGTCCACGAAGAGCACCCGCCCCCCTTCGGCCGCCGCGCGCAGGGCGACGGCGCGGCCGATGCCCTGCGCGGCCCCGGTCACGACCAGCACCTTGCCCGCAAAGCGACCGGCAAAGACGGCCCCGCTCATGCGATGGCCTTCAGCGGCGCGTTGGGGGTGAACTTCTCGTAATGGAAGCTGGCGGGCTGTACGCCCTGCCCGTCCAGGTAATGCCGCACGGCATCGACCATGGGCGGGGGTCCGCAAAGATAGACATCGACCCCGCCGGCGGCCAGCATGTCCTCGGGCATGTGCTGCGTCACCCAGCCCCTGCGGGGATGGCCGGATGCGGGATCCGCCACCACGGTCGCAAAGGTGAAGTTCGGTAGGCGGCCGGCATAGGCGGCCAGCTCATCGACCAGCACCAGATCCTGATCGCGCGTCACGCCATAGACCAGGTGGATCTGGCGCCGCGACCCGGCCCGCGCCAGAACCTCCAGCATCGACAGGAAGGGCGCCAGGCCGGTGCCGCCCGCCAGGAACAGCAGCGGGCCGTCGCCGTCGCGCAGGTAGAAGCTGCCCATCGGCCCGGTCAGGTCCAGCCGGTCGCCCGGCTTCGCGCGCGCCAGCCAGTTGCCCATCAGCCCGCCGGGGATCTTCTTGATCAGGAAGCCCAGGCTGCGCCCGCCCGGAGCGGAGCTGAAGGAATAGGACCGATGATCGCCGCTGCCCGGCACGGCGATGTTGACATATTGCCCCGGCAGGAAGGCGGGCGCCTGCGCCTCGTCGTCCACCGCCAGCTCCAGCACCACGGCGGCGTCCTGATGCGGCTCGATCCGGGTCACGGTGGCGGCGAAGACCTGCTGGCCGGTCTTGCAGGCCAGCGAGGTCGTCGGCACCGACAGCACGCAATCCGAGGACGGCACCATCTGGCAGGTCAGGACCAGCCCCTCGGCGGCCTCGTCCTCGGTCAGGGCGTCGTCGATATAGTCGTCGCCCATGTCATAGGCGCCGCTTTCGGCGCGGCACTTGCAGGTGCCGCAAACACCGTCCGAACAGTCCATCGGCAGGTTGATCTTGTTGCGGAACGCGGCGTCGAGAACCTTCTCGCCCGGCTTGCAATCGACGAAGCGGGTGATCCCGTCCTCGAAATTCAATGCGATGCGATAGCACATGGTCGCCTCCTCCTTGCGGTTGTGCTGGGACGGGTCAGACGTGGTAGACGTCGATGACCTGGCGGATGTAGTCGTTCTTCAGGACGATCTTCTTGGCGGCGATGACCAGCCCGCCGCCGTCCCTGCGCAGGGTCACGAAGATGGTGCCGAAGAACTGGTCGGTGACCTTGTAGCGGTGGTTCAGCGTGTGGAAGTTGTAGCGCACGTCCACCTCGGAGCCGCGGTCCTCGACCACCTCGACGTTCAGGACGGCGTGGCTGGTGCGCGGCTCGGGGGTGGATGCGCCCGAACGCTCGGTCTTGATGCGAAAGACGCGATCCTCCAGCCCCTCGCGGTTCGGGTAGTAGATCAGCGAGATCTGGGATTGCGGATCCTCGGTGATCTGGTCGTTGTCGTCCCAGGCGGGCATCCAGTAGGGCGCATCGGGGGCATAGCAGGTCAGCCATTCGTCCCATTGTCGGTCGTCGAGCAGGCGCGCCTCGCGATAGAGGAAGGCGCAAATGGCATTGTAGTCCAGGCGGGTTGCGGTGTGATCCAGGCTCATGCCGCCTCTCCCTGCTTCTCGGCCGCGAGCGCGCTGCGCATGACCTCGGCCCAGTATTCGTGCTGGCAGACGAAAAGCCCCTCGTCCTCGCTGCGTTCGCCCGACAGCAGCGGCTTCAGCCCCATGCGCCGGGCATTCTCGTCCGGCCCGTCGATCCACAGCGGCGCGCCGCGCGACATGTCGTTCCACAGCGCCAGCGTGCCGGCGTAAGCGGTCTGGCAGGCGCGGAATTCCTCGAGATCGTCCGAGGTGCCCATGCCCGAGACGTTGAAGAAATCCTCGTATTGGCGGATGCGGTGGGCGCGGTCCTCGGCGGACTCGCCCTTGGGGGCGAAGCAGAAGATGGTGACTTCGGTCTTGTCCACGCCCAGCGGGCGCACGACGCGGATCTGGGTGCTGAACTGGTCCATCAGGAACACGTTCGGATAGAGGCACAGGTTCCGGGTCTGGTTGACGATGAAGCCGGCCTTCTCCTCGCCCAGGCGGGCGGCGATTTCCTCGCGGCGGTTCCAGACCGGGCGGACCTCGGGGTTCCTGGTGTTGGTCCACAGCAGGATATGGCCGTTCTCGAAGCCATAGACGCCGGCGACCGACTTCGACCAGCTGTTGGCATCGACCGCCTTGGTGCCGGTCTCGCTGCGCCGGTCCATGGTGGTGGCATAGTTCCAATGCACCGAGCTGACATGGTAGCCGTCGCAGCCGTTCTCCATCTGCAGCTTCCAGTTGCCGTCGTAGATGTAGGAGGAATTGCCGCGCAGCACCTCCAGCCCCTCGGGGGCCTGGTCGACGATCTGGTCGATGATGACCTTGGTCTCGCCCAGGAAATCCTCGAGCGAGGCCACATCGGGATTGAGGCTGCCGAACAGGAAGCCGCGATAGCTTTCGAAGCGCGCCACGCGGGTCAGGTCGTGCGAGCCGTCCTTGCCGAACTGCTCGGGATATTGCGTGGTCTTGGCGTCCTTGACCTTCAGAAGCTTGCCGGTGTTCGAAAAGGTCCAGCCGTGGAACGGACAGGTGAAGCTGCCCTTGTTGCCCTGCTTGCGGCGGCACAGCATCGCGCCCTTGTGGGCGCAGGCGTTGATGACCGCGTTCAGCGCGCCGGTCTTGTCACGGGTGATGACGATGGGCTGGCGACCGATCCAGGTGGTGTAATAGTCGTTGATTTCGGGGATCTGGCTTTCATGCGCCAGATAGACCCAGTTGCCTTCGAAGATGTGCTTCATTTCCAGCGCGAACAGATCTTCGTTGGTGAAGATGTCGCGGCGGCAGCGGTAGAGGCCGGCCTCCTTGTCGTCCTGCACGGCAACGGCCAGCAGTTGTTCCAGATCGCGTGCCTTTTCGATGATCGCGGACATGAGTTCTCTCCCCAGGGGGAGGCACGTTTCGCGCGCCAGCCCCTGCCAATGTCGGTGATGAAAGGTGGGTTCGGGCCGGGCGGCCGCCCCCCGTCCGAGGGGCCGCCCGAAGACGCGGGTCAGGCGACGGCGCGGCGGCGCTGTTCGTTGACCTGGTTGTCCACGCCGTCGATCAGCGCGGTCAGGTGGATGTCGAACTGGATCTCGGCGAAGGGGCCGTTGAGGTTGTTGGCGTGGATGCTGGCCTCGTCCGTGCGCTCGACGACCTTCGGCACCAGCCCCTCGCGGGTCGCATAGGCGAAGTCGTCGTCGATCAGCGGATCGCCCTCGATGTTGATCTGCGTGGTCAGCTTGCGGTGGCTGTCGGCGCTGATGAAGAAATGGATATGCGCCGGGCGCTGGCCGTGGCGGCCCAGGGCGGACAGCAGCTTTTCCGTCGGGCTGCCGGGCGGCACGCCATAGCCGCTGGGCAGGATGCTCTGGAACTTGTAGCGGCCGTCCTGGTCGGCGATGATGGTGCGGCGCATGTTGAACGGCGCCTGCTTTCCGGTCGGGTCGAAATGCGAATAGAAGCCGCGGGTATCGCAATGCCACACCTCGACCTTGGCGCCGGGCAGCGGCTTGCCGTCCGCGCCATGCACGGTGCCATGCATGATCAGCGTGTGCCCGTCGGCATCCGTGCCGTCGTCCAGCCGCGCAAAGCCCACCGATTCCGGGGCGCCGGCGACGTAAAGCGGGCCCTCGATGGTGCGCGGCGTCGGATTGTCGATCCCCAGCGCGGCGTCGATGGCGTCGAGCCGTTCGTCCAGGAAATGGTCGACGCCGAGTCCGGGCGAGATCAGCCCCGCCTGCCCGGCCGCGCCCAGATCGTTCAGCCAGGCCACGCCCGTCCAGTATTCGTCGGGGGTGATGTCCAGGTCGTCGATGGCCTTGAACAGGTCGGACATCAGCCGGTGGATGATCTGCTTCATGCGCGGGTTGCCGCTGTCGCTGTTCTGCCCGCTGAGTTCGCGCAGGAACGCCTGCACGTCGGGCCGGTCGAAAATCTTGACAGTCATGGTCTCTCCTCCTGGATTCTCGTGGAAACTGGGACGGGTCGGCTCCTCCGCCGGCCCTTTGGGAATGATGGCTCTAGCGGTCGTCCTCGCGGATCGAGGACGGGTGGCGCAGCAGCGGCGTCACCTCGATCCTCATGAAGGGAAACAGCGGCAGGCCCGACAGGATCTCGTGCAGCTCGGCATTGTCCCGGACGTCGAGGATGCTGAAATTCGCGTATTCGCCCGCGATGCGCCAGATGTGCCGCCACTTGCCGCTGGCCTGCAGCGCCTGCGAATAGGCCTTTTCCCGCGCGATGATCTCGGCCGCCTCGTCGGCGGGCAGGTCGCGGGGGATGTTCACATCCATCCGAACATGGAACAGCATCGTCATCCTCCTTGGCCGGCGGGGCGGGTCTTGCGGTGCAGGCCGTCGCGGGCAAAGAACGCCACGCGGTCGTCATCCAGCTGGATGCCGAGCCCCGGCCCGGACGGAACCGTCAGCGCGAAGTCGCTGTAATCCAGCGGCTCGCGCAGGATCTCCTCGGTCAGAAGAAGCGGCCCGAACAGTTCCGTGCCCCATTGCAGGTTCGCGAAGGTCGAGAAGGCATGGGCCGAGGCGATGCTGCCCACCGCGCCTTCCAGCATGGTGCCGCCGTAAAGGCCGATCCCGGCGGCATCGGCGATGGCCGCCACCCGCAGCGCGTTGAAGCAGCCGCCGCATTGCTCGATCTTGACGGCAAAGACATCGGCGCCATGCACCCTGGCGAGCTCGAAGGCCGATTCCGGGCCCGAGAGCGATTCATCGGCCATCAGCGCCGTGGGAAAGCGGCGCACCAGCCGCCCCAGCCCCGCGGCCGTGGCCACAGGCTGCTCGACCAGCTCGCAGCCGGCATCGGCCAGCGCCGCCATGCCATGGGCCGCCTCGGTCTCGTTCCAGGCCATGTTCACGTCGACCCGCACCGCGGCGCGGTCGCCAAGCGCGCGCTTGATCGCCGCGACATGGGCGATGTCGTCGCGGATGTCGCGGGCGCCGATCTTCAGCTTGAAGATGCGGTGGCGGCGCAGGTCCAGCATACGCTCGGCCTCGGCGATGTCGGTCGCGGTATCGCCCGAGGCCAGCGTCCAGGCCACCGCCAGCCGGTCGCGGCGCCGGCCGCCCAAAAGCTCGCTGACCGGCAGGCCCAGCCGCTTGCCATGCGCATCCAGAAGCGCGGTTTCGACGGCGCTCTTGGCAAAGCGGTTTTCCTTGACCGCCTTGCCGATGCGCGCCATCAGCGCCTGGATGCGGGTCGCGTCCTGGCCCAGCATCACCGCCGCGAAATAGGTGTCGATCGCCAGCTTCATGCTTTCGGGGCTTTCGCCGCCATAGGCCAGCCCGCCG
Source organism: Paracoccus sp. FO-3 (assembly GCF_006386455.1). Taxonomy (NCBI): domain Bacteria; kingdom Pseudomonadati; phylum Pseudomonadota; class Alphaproteobacteria; order Rhodobacterales; family Paracoccaceae; genus Paracoccus; species Paracoccus sp. FO-3. The sequence continues at coordinate 26,643 of NZ_VCBQ01000021.1, forward strand.
ATCGTCGTGCCTTCGCCGATGCCGACCACGCCGTCGCTGCAATGCAGCTTGACCAGCATCAGGGTCTGGCCGTTCATCGTGGCGACCGACAGCTTGTGCGGCCGGATGGTGGGCAGGTCGACCAGGATGGTCTCGACCCGGTCGATGACCGGGCTGACGGCGTTGGTCGGGGCAAGGGGTGCGAATGTCTGGTTCATGCCGGCAAGATTGCGGCCGGCCATGCCTTTCGTCCAACACCGTTTGGGTTTGATACTATACTTTGAAGGTATTATACTGCGAATTATCCCGCATTTCAGCGGGTTGATCCGCCGCCAAATACCCAGGACGCGCGCAAGATTCGTCTGGCAGACAGGAGGGGGTTTCCATGGATTTGCGGCAGTTGCGCTATTTCGCCGCCGTCGCGCGCGAGCGCAACTTTACCCGCGCAGCCGAAAGCCTGCACATCGCCCAGCCGCCGTTGAGCCGGCAGATCCAGCTGCTCGAGGAAGAGCTGGGCGTCGTCCTGATCATCCGCAAGAGCCGGCCGATCAAGCTGACCGATGCCGGGCGCCTGTTCTATGAACAGGCCCTGCAGGTGCTGGGGCGGGTCGACCAGATGAAGGACGCGACGCGGCGGGTGGGCATGAACCGCAACCGGGTGCTGTCCATCGGCTTCGTGGCCTCGACGCTTTATGGCGGCCTTCCGTCGCTGATCAGGAAGCTGCGCCAGAACGCGCCCGAGCTGGATATCCAGCTGCTCGAAATGCTGTCGATCCAGCAGATACCGGCGCTGAAGGAAGGCCGCATCGACATCGGCTTCGGCCGCCTGAAGCACAGCGACCCGAATGTCGTCAGCACGCTCATGCGCGAGGAACGCCTTGTCGTCGCGCTGCCCGAGGGCACGCCCCTGGCCCAGGACGACGCGCCGCTGCCGCTTGCCGCCGTCGCCGGCCAGAAGCTGATCGTCTACCCCAAGGAGCCGCGCCCCAGCTATGCCGACCAGGTCCTGAGCCTGCTTCAGGACGAGGACATCCGTCCCTCCGAGGTGCTGGAGGTCCGGGAGATCCAGACCGCCCTTGGCCTGGTCGCCGCGGATTCGGGCGTCTGCATCATACCGTCGTCGGCCCGGCAGATGCGGTCCGACGTGCAGTATCGCCTTATCGACAGCCCGCGGGCGGTGTCCCCGGTGATCCTTTACCACCGCGCGGGCGATGCGTCGCGCCATCTCGACCTGGTCAAGCGGCTGATTGGCGACATGTATGCCGAAAAACCGGCCTGGCTTGAAGCCAACAACCTTCGCCCGCCACCTTCGGAAGGCCGCAGGCCCAACCGCGCGTAAGGCCATGCGCCGGGTTCGCCCTGGGGTGCCTGCCCTCACGCGGGGACGCAAGCAGGACTGGGGCCGGGGTGCGGTTTCTGCCGCCTTCCCGCCTTGCGCGTTGATCGACGGCGCTAGCCCTTGATGAGCCTGCGGCGCAGCCAGCCCGAGAAGCTGTCCATCGCCATCACCATCAGCACGATCAGCACCATGTAATAGGCCACGTCCTCCCAGTCCTTCTGGGTCTGGATCGCCTGCGTCAGCAACAGGCCGATGCCGCCGCCGACGATGGCGCCGATCACCGTGGCGCCGCGCGTGTTCGATTCCAGGAAATACAGCACCTGCGACAGCAGCACCGGCGTCACCTGCGGGATCACCCCGAACCGCGCCCGCTGCACGGCGCTCGCGCCGGTCGAGCGGATGCCCTCGACCTGCTTTTCGTCGATGTTTTCCAGCGCTTCCGAGAACATCTTGCCAAAGCTGCCGGTATCGGTCAGCAGGATGGCCAGCGCCCCGGTCATCGGGCCGGGGCCGAAGGCGCGGGCCAGCACGATGGTCCAGATCAGCCCGTCAACGCCGCGGATGAAGTCGAAGACCCGGCGCAGGCCAAAGCGCAGCGCGCCAAAGGGCATCATGTTGCGCGCCGCCATGAAGCCCAGCGGCAGCGCGACCAGCGCCGCGCCGAAGGTGCCCAGGAAGGCCATCAGCACCGTCTCGAACATGGCCCAGATCACGTCGCCGTGCCGCCACATGGCGTTCGTCCAGAAGTCCCGCGCCATGGCGGCGACATTGGGCAGGCCGGGATCGACGCGCGGCCCCCAAAGCGCGCTGGCGGCGATCTCGGGCCAGCTCATGTAGTGGAACGGGCTGTCGAGGGTAAAGAAGAACAGCGCCCAGCCCGGCTGGTAGCGAAAGGTCTCGACCTTGGAGCGGGTATAGGCGAAGCGCCCGGCCGGGGTGGTGACGCTGACCCGGCTGTCCGAGGCGTTGATCCAGTCGGGCAGCGGCTGGGGCGCGGTCAGGTGCAGCCCGCCGTCCTGGGGGCGGATGTCGATCAGCCCATAGCCCGGCACCTCGTAGCGCGCGCCCTGCGCGTCATAGGTGACGACATGGCCCTGGCCCAGGTCGATGCGGGTGGCGTCGCCCTGGGTGGCGATCCAGCCCGGCAGGCGGTCCGGCGGATAGGTGCCCTTGGCCTCGCCGTCGATGGCGACGCGCAAGGCGCCCGAGCGGTTGTCCCGCGTCACATGGGTCTTGTGCTGCCAGAAATCCGACAGCAGCACCGCGGCATTGTCCATCCGCGCCCGCCCGGCCAGCCCGGCGATGTCGAAGGCCATGGCGGCATAGGCCAGGTAGGCCAGGATCGCCAGCGGCACCGCAAAGGCCGCCAGCCGGCGGCGGGCGAAACGGGCCAGCACGGTATCGGCCAGGGCGGGGGAAAGCGTGGCAGCGGTCATGGTTCAGCCCCTTACCAGCCTGCTGCGTGCATGGTCCGACAGCCGGTCGATGGCGACGATGGCGACGAAAAGCAGCGCAAAGATCGCCACCACCTCGTCATAGCGGCCCATGCCCCATTGCATCGCCAGCTTCAGGTCGTAGCCGATGCCGCCCGCACCGACGAAGCCCAGGATGGCGCTGGCGCGCAGGTTGATCTCGAACCGCATCAGCGCATAGGACAGCCAGTTCGGCGCCACCTGCGGCAGGACGCCCAGCCCGACCTGCTGGCCCCAGCCGGCGCCGACCGAGGCAAGCCCCTCGACCGGCTTCAGGTCGGCATTCTCGGCCACTTCGGAAAACAGCTTGCCGAGCGCGCCGGCGGTATGCAGCGAGATGGCGATGACCGCCGGCACCGGCCCGCCGCCGAGGATATAGATCAGCACCAGCGCGACCACGATCTCGGGCACGGCGCGCAGCGCGTCCATCAGCCGGCGAAACAGCCCCGTCAGCCGCGGCCAGCGCGCCAGCCCGCGCGTGGACAGAAGCGCCAGCCCCATCGCCATCAGCCCGCCCATGAGCGTCGAGACGGCGGCGATGTTCAGCGTCTCGACCAGCGAGGGCAGATGCTCGGCCAGCAGGCCGGGCAGGTTCGTGCGCTTCTGCCATGCCTCGGCCAGCACCTCCGAGGGGAAGGCCAGCAGCATCGGCAGCCCGTCGACGAAGCCGCCGGCATTGCGGCTTTCGGCCAGCCGGAACCCGGCCGCCATCATGGCGACGAAGATCACCAGCAAGAGCCCGCCGTAAAGGCGGCGGCGGCGCGTCAGTTCCAGATAGGCGTCGCGGATGTCGTCCGGGGCAAGGGCGGCCATGAAGATCCTGCGGATGAAATGCGGATGCCGCGCCCCCTGGGGGACGCGGCCGGGGGGGGTGCTTTACTGCGCCGTTTCCTGCAACTTGCGCGCGGCGACCACGCCCAGATAGGCGTCATGCGTCACCGGCACGAAATCCATGGCCTCGCCATGGGCGACGCCATAGGCGCAGTCCTTGTCGGTCTCGTGCAGGTCGGCGGTCAGTTGCGTGACCTTGTCCTTGACCTCTTGCGGCAGGGCCTTGCGCAGCACCATCGGCCCTTCCGGGATCAGCTTGGACTTCCAGATCTCGACCAGGTCGTTCATCTCGACCAGCCCGGCATCGGCGGCCTTGCGGAAGGCGCCCGAGTTATAGCCGTCCTCCCAGTCGCCCAGACCGTCGGCCCAGCTGACGCCGGCGTCGAAATCGCCGTTGGCGACGCCGATGATCGCCTGCTCGTGCCCGCCCGCGAAACGGACCTGGCCGAAGAAATCCTCCAGCTTGCCATGGGTCTCGGCCAGCTCGGCCCCCGGCACCAGGTAGCCCGAGGTCGAGTTCGGCTCGGCAAAGGCGAAGGACTTGCCCCTGGCGTCCTCGATCGAGGCGATGCCGCTGTCCTTGCGGGCGAAGCCGATGGCGTAATAGCCGGTCGAGCCGTCCATGTTCTGCTTGGTCAGCACCGGCTCGACCGCCTCGGGATCGGTCAGGTGGATCTTGGCATAGCCCGAGGCGCCCAGCCAGGCCATGTCCAGCGTCCCGCCCAGCAGGCCCTGGATGACGCCGTCGTAATCGGCGGGGGTAAAGACCTTGACCGGCACGCCCAGCTGGGCCTCGATGGCGGCGCGGTAGCATTCGTTCGAGGTCATGCGGTCCTGCGCGTTCTCGCCGCCCATGATCCCGAGGTTGAAGCCGGTGATCGGCTGGGCCGAGGCGGCCGAGATCAGGCCGGAGGTCAGGGCGGTGGCGGCGGCAAGCGCCAGGGCAAGCGGTTTCATGGTCTCTCCATGGGTTGCGGTATTGCGGGAAGCGTCAGGCCATCAACCGCGCGGCATAGGCCGCATCGGCGATGGCATCGGCGGGAATGGCGGTCGAGGTCGCGGCCTCGTTGAAGCTGTGGTCGGCGCCATAGATGTCGCGGGCGACGCCGGTCGAAAGCTGCGCCGGCGTGCCGTCGAAGACGATGCGCCCGTCGCGCATGCCGATCACCCGGTCGCAATAGCGCCGCGCGGTGTCCAGCGTGTGCAGGTTGGCGATGACCATGCGCCCGTCCTCGACATTGATGCGCTTGAGCGTGTTCATGACGATCTGCGCGTTCATCGGGTCGAGGCTGGCGATGGGCTCGTCCGCCAGGATGATCCTGGGGTCTTGCATCAGCGCGCGGGCGATGGCCACGCGCTGCTGCTGGCCGCCCGACAGCGCCTCGGCCCGCTTGGGCGCCTGTTCGGCGATGCCCAGCCGGTCCAGGATCTCCAGCGCGCGCAGGATGTCGGCGCGCGGCCACAGGTTGAACAGCGTGGCCAGCGCCGGGCGGCGGTTCAGCAACCCGTGCAGCACGTTCGAGACCACGTCCATGCGCGGCACCAGGTTGAACTGCTGGAAGATCATCGCGCATTGGCTTTGCCAGGCGCGGCGGTCGCGGCCGCGCAGCGCCAGGATGTCGCGCCCGTCCACGCAGATCCGCCCGGCCGAGGCGTCGGTCAGCCGGTTCATCATCCGCAGGAAGGTCGATTTCCCCGCCCCCGAGCGGCCGATGATGCCGACGAAGGCCGGTCCGTCCACGGCAAAGCTGATGTCGTCCACCGCGGCACGCCCGGAAAAGACGCGGGTGACGTTCTGAACTGCAAGCAAGGCGGCCCTCCATGAGCGGTTGGGGCGCTGATAGCCGGGATCGGTGACGGAATTGGCGCAGTCCGGTGAAGCTTTCTTGACGCCCGCGCCGCCCTTTCCCGAGCGTTTTTCACAGGACGCAAAATCCAAATCCGAGCGTTCGGATCAGGATCAGAACGCCAAGTAATTCTGTCAACTATATGTTTTTACAAGATTATTTCTTGACCTTCGGCGAATCGGCCTCTATATCCTTGCCAAGGTCGCCAGCCAGCCGAAAGCCAGCCAGCAACCAAGACATGCCCGCCAGACAGGAGCAACAGCCATGACCAAAACCGCCTGCAACGCCTGCGCGTTCTACGAGGATCACGTCGCCAACTCCGCCAGCACGCTGTCCGATTCCGGCCTGTGCCGCGCCAACCCGCCCGTCAACCAAAGGGACGCGGACACCAGGGGTTATTGGCCGGTCGTCAAGTCGAACGACTGGTGCGGCCAGTTCGCCACCACCTTCGCGGCCGAATAACCTTTCGCCGCACCGACGCAGGAAAGGCAGCCTCCGGGCTGCCTTTGGCGTTTATCCAACCCGAATCAGAGGGTTGCGGCAAAACCCTCGAGGAACTTGCGCAGCTGCGCGCGCGTCTTGTCGTCGGTCAGGTTGCCCTGGTCGTCGAAGAGCGATTCCGCGCGCGAGACCATCAGCCGCCCCTCGGTCCACAGCGCGGCCTTGAGCGTGCGCAGCACCGGCAGCCAATGGCTTTGCGCCAGGATGGTGCCGAAACCGCCGGGCGAGACGCCGATCACCGCCACCGGCTTGCCCACGAACATCGCCAGCCCCTCGCCGCGCGACATCCAGTCGATGGCGTTCTTGAACACGCCCGGCACGCCGTTGTTGTATTCCGGCGTCACCATCAGCAACCCGTCCGCCGCCGCAAGCTGCGCTTGCAGGGCGCGCACCGGCTGGGGCAGGCCCACCTCGGCCTCCAGATCGCCGTCGTAGAGCGGCACCTCGCGGATCGAGCCGATCTGGACGCGCACCCCCTCGGGCGCCAGGTCGGCCGCGGCGCGCAGCAGCCCGGCGTTGAACGAGGCGCGCCGCAGGCTGCCACTGAGGCCCAGGATCGTCTTGGTCATCGCTGTTTCCTTTCCTGCCTGCCGAGGGTTGCGCGGAACGGCGCCGGCTGTCGCCCAACGCCGCAGGCGCGGAAATCGACGCGATGCCCGGCAAGATTTTTCACGCCATGCCGGGACGGGGCGGATATTGCAGGCCGCGTTCGGTGACGATGGCGGCCAGCCGGATGTCGTGGGGTTGTGGATAGATCGTCGCCAGCCGGGCCGCCTGCAAGCCGACCCCGATCGCCAGCGGCTGCCGCGCGGCCAGCGTGCGGTCGAAATAGCCGCCGCCATAGCCCAGCCGATAGCCCGCGCCGTCCCAGCCGACCAGCGGGGCCAGCACCACCTCGGGCGCCACCGTCTCGGCGCTGGCCGGCACCGGGATGTTCCAATGCCCCCGCCGCATCGCCGCGCCGGGATGCCAGGGGCGAAAGACCAGCGGGCTCGCCGGGCGCACGACCTCCGGCAGGGCCGGGATGGCGCCCCGTTCGTGCAGGCGGGCCAGCCAGGGGCGCAGGTCGGGTTCCGACCGGATCGGCCAATAGCCGGCGATCACCCGGCCGCGGGGATCGGGCAGATGCGCGGCCAGCACCTCGTCCAGGGCCCTGGCGATGGCCGCGGCGGCGGCCTGGCGCGCGGCGATGCTCAGGCCCGCGCGGTGGGCCAGCAATTCCTCGCGCCGCGCCTTGCGCCAGCGCGCCACGTCGCGCGCCTGCTTTGCATCGACCGCCAGCGGGTCGAAGTAATCCGGCGCGATCCGCGCGGCCTGGCAGGGGGGCGAGCCGCCCTGCTCGTCCCCAGCGGCCCCGCCCGGTCCCGCGGTGGAAGGCTGCATCCTGGTCATGCGCGGCAGGGTAGCACGGGACCGAGCGCCGCCAAAGCCCGTGCGCAAGAATCGGCGTGACAGCGCGCCGCGCAGCGGTTATGGATGGCCCATGTCGCATCGAATGCCCTGCACCATTTCGTTTTATTGGTTCCGCTGTCCCCAGCGGAGCCGGGTGTAGCGCGAACGCGATACTGACCCCCAAGCCGCTGGCCCAAGACCGGCGGCTTTTTCAGTTCCATGCGCTTCCGGTCCGGCCTCTTGCAGAAAGTAGAGAGCCATGCCCATCCAGACCGAGAACCTGCATATCGCCACCCTGCGACCCCTGCCCGCCCCGGCCGCCCTGGCCGAATCGCTGCCGCGGGACGAGGCGGTGTCGCGCACCGTCGCCGACAGCCGCGCCGCCATCCGCGCCATCCTGGCCGGGCGCGACGACCGGCTGCTGGTGGTTGCCGGCCCCTGTTCGATCCATGACGTCCCGGCGGCGCTGGATTACGCCGCGCGCCTGGCCGAGCTGCGCCGCGCGCTGTCCGACCGGCTGGAAATCGTCATGCGGGTCTATTTCGAAAAGCCGCGCACGACCGTCGGCTGGAAGGGGCTGATCAACGACCCGCATCTGGATGGCTCGGACCGGATCGAGGACGGGCTGCCCCTGGCCCGCCGCCTGCTGCTGGAGATCAACCGCATGGGCCTGCCGGCGGCGACCGAGTTCCTGGACCCGATCCTGCCGCAGTATTTCGCCGACCTGATCGCCTGGGGCGCCATCGGCGCGCGCACCACGGAAAGCCAGATCCACCGCCAGCTGGCCTCGGGCCTGTCCTGCCCGGTCGGGTTCAAGAACGGCACCGATGGCGGGGTGCAGGTGGCGCTGGACGCGATCCGCTCGGCCGCGCGGCCGCACAGCTTCCCGGCGATCACCGCCCAGGGGGCGGCGGCCATCGCCACCACCACGGGCAACGATGCCTGCCATGTCGTGCTGCGCGGCGGCCATGACGGGCCGAATTACGACGCCGGGCATGTCGCGGCGGTGGCGGCGGCTGCGGCCAAGGCCGGCGTCGAGCCCGGCATCGTCATCGACGCGAGCCACGCCAACAGCGGCAAGGATCCGGCGCGCCAGCCGGCGGTGATTGCCGATGTCGCGGCGCAGATCCGCGCGGGCGAGGCGCGCATCCGCGGCGTCATGCTGGAAAGCAACCTGGTGGCGGGGCGGCAGGATCTGCAGCCCGGCCAGGTGCCGGTCTATGGCCAGAGCATCACCGACGGCTGCCTGGGCTGGGAAGAAAGCCGCGCGCTGCTGCTGGATCTGGCCGGGGCCGCCGCCACGCGCCTGCGCCGCGCCGCCTGACGCGGGCGTCGCCGGACGCTCAATGCCTGACGAGGGCATCGTCTGACGAGGACATCGCGTGGCGGCGGCGAAATCGCAAGGTTTTGCGTCGCACCGATCCGGGCATGGCAGGGGCCGCATGGTTTCAAGCGGCCCCTGCCCTGTCCAGCCCCGGCCCCCGCCGCTTCAGCCGCGGATGCCGGTCGCGAACATCGGCCCGCCGCGCCAGCGCGGAAAGCCGTAGCCGTGGATCTCGACCAGATCGATGTCGGCGGGAGTTTGCGCGACGCCCTCGTCCAGGATCGCCTGCCCCTCGGCCGCCATCTCGGCGACCAGATGTGCGGAGATCGCCTCGCGGTCCATCGCCGCGCCGGGGGTGATCGCGCCCGCCAGCAGCGCGGCCACCAGGGCCGAGGGCTGCGGGCGCCGCTCGCCCGGCGCATAGTCATACCAGCCGCCGCCGGTCTTTTGCCCCTTGCGGCCGGCGCGGACCAGGATGTCGCCCAGCGTCTCGGGCACCGCCTGCCCCGCCGCCCGCGCGCCCTCGCGTTGCAGGAAGGCGATGTCGAGCCCGCCCAGATCCTGCGCCTCGAACGGGCCCATGGCAAAGCCATGGCCGCGCATGGCGGCGTCGATCTCGGCAATCGCCACGCCCTGGCGGACCAGCGCCTCGGCCGCCGCGCGATAGCGCTTCAGGATGCGGTTGCCGATGAAGCCCTCGCAGATGCCGGCGCGGACCGGGATCTTCTTCAGCAGCCGTGCCAGGGCAAAGCCGGTGGCCAGCGTGCGCTCCGAGGTTTGGGGCACGGGCACGATCTCCAGGAGCTTCATCACATTGGCCGGGCTGAAGAAATGCAGGCCGATGAAACGCTCGGGGCCGGGCAGCCCCCCGGCGATGGCGCGCGGGTCGAGATAGGAGGTATTGGTCGCCAGCACCGCATCCGGCCGGCAGACCTGGGCGAGCCGGTCGAAGACGGCGCGCTTGACCCCGATCTCTTCGAACACCGCCTCGATGACCAGATCGGCATCGGCCAGCAGGGCGTAGTCGGTGGTCCCGGTGACGCCGGCCAGCCGGTCGGCGGCCTGCGCCTGGGTCAGCTTGCCGCGCCGGACGGCGCCGTCGAAGATGCCGCGCAGGTTGGCCATGCCGCGTGCCACCGCCTCGTCGTCGCGTTCGACCAGCACCACCGGCAGGCCGGCGTCGCGCAGGGCAGCGGCGATGCCCGCGCCCATGGTGCCGCCGCCGACCACCGCCGCGCGGCGCAGGGGCAAGGGCTCGACATCGCGCAGGGCGGCCGGGCGCGGCGCGGCGCGCTCGGCGAAGAAGACGTGACGCAGCGCCGCCGCCTGTTCCGAGCTGCGCAGCTCCAGGAAGGTCTCGCGCTCGAAGGCCATGGCCTCGGCAAAGCTTGCCTCGGCCGCCTTGCGCAGGCAGGCCAGCGCCCGCAGCGGCGCGGCGGCGCCCTTGGCGGCCTTGGCGACGGCCTTTTCCTGCTCGGCCCAGAAGGCCGGGTCGGGCGCGGCGACGGGGCGGGCCGAGCTCGGCTGGGGCAAGGGCCGGGTCAGCGCGTGGCGGGCAAAGGCCACGGCGCCTTCCAGCAGATCGCCCTGGATCACCGCATCGACCAGCCCGGCCTCGGCGGCTTGCGCCGCCCGCAGGGGCCGGCCCGAAGTCACCAGTTCGACCGCGGCCGGAACGCCCACCAGGCGCGGCGTGCGCACCGTGCCCGAAGCGCCGGGAACGATGCCCAGGCTCACCTCGGGCAGGCCCAGCGAGGCACCCTGCGCGGCCACCCGGAAGCGGCAGCCCATCGCCACCTCGAGCCCGCCGCCAAGCGCCGAGCCGTGGATCGCCGCGACCCAGGGCTTCGCGGCCGCCTCGATCCGGTCCACCAGGTCGGGCAGGTGCGGCGGAACAGGCGGCTTGCCGAATTCGGTCACGTCCGCGCCGGCGATGAAGGTGCGGCCGGCGCAGACCAGGACCACCGCCGCGACCGAGCCGTCGGCGTCCAGCGTCTCCACCGCGTCCCACAGCCCCTGCCGCAGCGCCGCGGACAGCGCGTTGACGGGCGGGTTGTCCACGGTCACGGTGGCGATTTCCCCTTGGCGGGCGATGGTTACGGTCATTTCCTCATATCCCCAGATAGGCTTCGCGGATGCGCGGATCGGCGATCAGCTCCTCGGCCGGACCCTGCATGGTGATCTGGCCGGTTTCCATGACATAGCCGCGGTCGGCGATCTTCAGCGCGCCGAAGGCGTTCTGCTCGACCAGCAGCACGGTCACGCCGAGCGCCTTGAGCCCGCTGACCACGTCGAAGATCTGCTGGACGATGATCGGCGCCAGGCCCATCGAGGGCTCGTCCAGAAGCAGGCAGGACGGACGGCCCATCAGCGCCCGCGCCATGGCCAGCATCTGCTGCTGGCCGCCCGACAGGCCCCCGGCGGCAAGGTTGCGCTTCTGCTTCAGGATCGGGAACATCTGGAAGGCGTCTTCCATGTCCTTTTCCACCCGCTCGTCGCTGTAGAGGAAGGCGCCGAGGCGCAGGTTCTCCTCGACCGTCAGGTTGGTGAAGATCTGCCGCCCCTCGGGCGATTGCGCCAGGCCCCGCGCCAGCCGCCGATAGGCCGGCACCGGGGCCAGCGGCTCGCCGCGGAAGGTGATGGTGCCGGCCGAGACCGGCTGCACCCCCGACAGGCAGCGCAGCAGCGTGGTCTTGCCCGCGCCATTGGCGCCGACCACGGTGACGATCTCGCCGGAATCGACATGCAGGTCGATGCCGTGCAAGACCTCGATGCGCCCGTAGCGCGAGCGCAAGCCCTCAACCGTCAGCATCGGCACCCTCCTCGGTTCCCAGATAGGCGGCGATCACCGCCGGGTTGCGGCTGACCTCGGCCGGCGCGCCCTCGGCGATCTTTTCGCCATGGTCCAGCACGACGATATGGCTGGAAATGCGCATGACCATCTTCATGTCATGCTCGACCAGCAGGATGGCGGTGCCGGAGGCGGCGACCTCGGCGATCAGGTGGTCGATCTCCTCGGTCTCGACGGCGTTGCAGCCCGCCGCCGGCTCGTCGAGCAGCAGCACCTTGGGCCGCATCGCCAGCGCCCGCGCGATCTCGAGCCGCTTGAGCGAGCCATAGGACAGGTTCCCCGCCTCGCGGTCCGCCGCGCGCTCCAGCCCGACGCGGGCCAGCAGTTCGCGCGCGCCCGCCTCGGCCGCGCGGGCCCGGCGGCGCGAGGATGGCAGGTGCAGGAGATCCGCCAGCACCGGCCCCCTTTCCTGCAGGTGAAAGCCCGAGATGGCGTTTTCCAGCACCGTCATGTTCTGGAAGATCTGCAGGTTCTGGAAGGTGCGCGACATGCCGCGGCTTGCCAGACGGAACGGCGCCATGCCGGTCACGTCCTCGCCCTCCAGCACGACGCGGCCCGATCCGGGCTGGTAGACGCCCGAGATCATGTTGAACAGCGTGGTCTTGCCGGCGCCGTTCGGGCCGATGACCGAGACGATCTCGCCCGGCTCGACCTTGAAGCTGACATCATGCACGGCCTTGATGCCGCCGAAGCTGATGCCCAGACCCTCGACCGAAAGCAGCGTCATTCGCCCCTCCCCCGCAGCTTGCGCAGGATCGAGGGCAAGAGCCCCTCCCGCAGGAAGATCATCACCAGCATCATCACCAGGCCCAGGACGAGCTGTTCGTATTCGGCAAAGACGGTCAGCACCTGCGGCAGCAGCGTCAGGATGCCGGCGCCGAAGATCGCGCCCAGCACCGAGCCGGCGCCGCCCAGGACGGCCATCGTCACCATCTCGATCGAATGCATGAAGCCGGCGACGTCGGGGGTGATGAACTTGTTCTGAAGCGCCACCAGCGAGCCCGCGACCGAGGCATAGACGGCCGAGATGACGAAGGCCTGCAGCTTGACCCGCGCGACATCGATGCCCACGGTGCCCGCGGCGATTTCCGAGCCGTGCAGCGCCCGCAGCGCCCGGCCGCTGGGGCTTTGATAGAGGTTCAGCGCGATCCAGGCGCCGATCAGCAGCACGATGCCGCAGAAGAAATACCAGAACTGGCCGTTGGTCAGGTCCAGCCCCCAGTCTTTCAAGAGCCCGCGCAAGCCCAGTTCGGGCACTGCGATGCCGTCCGGCCCGCCGGTCAGCTGGCGTTCGTTGTTCAGCACCATGGCGACCAGGATGCCGAAGCCCAGCGTGGCGACGGCCAGGTAATAGCCCTTGAGCCGCAGGATCGGCCGCCCGACCAGATAGGCCAGCACGCCCGAGATCACCGCGCCCAGCACCACCGCCAGCGACGGATGCAGGCCCAGATGCGTGGGCGCCAAGGCGCAGGCATAGCCGCCGATGCCGGCGAAACCGGCATGGCCCAGGCTGATCTGTCCGGCATAGCCGGTCAGGATCACGATCCCGGTCACGGCCAGCCCGTTGACGAAGATCAGCGCGCCGACGCGGTAGTAGTAGCCCGAGGGAAAGAAGAACGGCGTCACCGCGATCAGCGCGGCCAGCACCAGCAGCGTGGCGGATTTGGCGGTCAGTCTCGGCATCACACCCGCTCCGTCGATTTGCGGCCGAACAGGCCCTGCGGCATGAAGAACAGCACCAGCAGGATCACGACGAAGGCCGCGGCCTCCTTGTAGGTCGAGGACAGGTAGCCCGCGGTCAGCGCCTCGATCAGCCCGATCAGGAAACCGCCGGCCAGCGCACCCTTGGGATTGCCCATGCCGCCCAGCATGGCGCCGGCAAAGCCTTTCAGCGCGAAGCCGATGCCGACGCTATAGGCGGTCAGGGTGATCGGCGTCGCCAAGACCCCGGCCAGCGCGCCGATCCCGGCCGACAGCGCAAAGGACAGCGTCATGACGAAATTGGTGTTGATGCCGACCAGCTGCGCCGCCAGCCGGTTGTTCGAGGTGGCCAGCACCGCCCGGCCCAGGAGCGTGCGGGTGAAGAACAGCCACAGCCCGGCAAAGACCACCAGCGCGCCGCCGATCACCCACAGGCTTTGCGGCTGGATCGTCGCGCCGCCGATGCGCAGCGGCGTGTCGCCGGAAAAGGCCGGGAAGCTGTGGATCTGCTTGTCGAAGACCAGCTGCGCCGCGCCCTGCAGAAAGACCGAGGCGCCGATGGTGATGATGATGAGCGAGACGACGGGCGCGCCGCGCGCCGGCTCGATCGCCAGCTTGTTGATCGCGACCCCCAGGGCTGCGGTCGCCAGGATGGCGACCAGCGCCGCCAGCGGCAGCGGCAGCCCGGCGGCATGGGCGAACCATGTGACCATGCCGCCCAGCATGACGAACTCGCCCTGGGCGAAGTTCACCACGTCCGAGGCGTTGTAGATGATGGTGAAACCCAGGGCGACCAGCGCATAGACCGCGCCCACCGTCAGCCCTGAAAACAGGAATTGCAGAAGTTCAGACATGCCGAGGCTCTCTGGCTGGGCTCTCCCGAGCGGGCGGAAGCGGTCCCCAGGGCGGGGACCGCGCGGGGTCATTCGACGATGGACCAGCTGCCGTCCTTGACCTCCAGCATGCGGAAGGCCGACAGGTCCAGCCCCAGATGGTCCTCGGGCGACATGGTGTAGATGCCGGTCGTGCCCGCCAGCCCCGAGGTCTGCTCCAGCGCGTCGCGGATCGCGGCGGGTTCCGCGGAACCGGCGCGCGTCACCGCATCGACCAGCAGGGCGAAGCCGTCATGGGCATAGCCGCCGAAGGTGCCGACCGGCTCGTTGAACTTGCCCTCGAAGGCGGCCTTGTAGGCCGTCACCACCGGCTTTTGCGGATCGTCCTCGGCCAAGAGGTCCGCGACGAGCAGCGCGGTGCCGGGCAGGCGCACGCCCTCGGCCGCTTCCTTGCCGGCAAGCTCGATGAACCCGTCCGAGGCGACGCCATGCGACTGGTAGAGCGGCAGCTCGATGCCCAGCTGGCGATAGTTGCGCGTCACGATGGACGGGCCCTGGCCGAAGCCGGGGTTCAGCACCGCCTGCACGCCATCGGTGTTGCGGATCTTGGTCAGCTGCGCCGTCATGTCGGCGTCCTTGGGGTCATAGGTCTCGTCCGCGGCGATCTCGATGCCGTATTCGCCGACCACGTCCTTGCATTGCGCCTGCATCGAGGCGCCGAAGCCGTCGGTGCCCGAGATCATGCCGATCTTCTGGATGCCGCTTTTCTGCATGTCCTCGAAGATCTTCTGGCAGGCCATGCGGTCGGTATGCGGGGTCTTGAAGGTAAAGGGCTTGACCGGCTGGATGATGTCGATGGCGCCGGCCAGCGAGATGAAGGGGATCTCGGCGTCCTCGGCCACGGCCAGGATCGACATCGAGGTGCCGGTGGTGGTGCCGCCGATGATGGCCTGCACCTCGTCGTCCTCGATCAGCCGGGTGGCGAAGGTGCGCGCCTTGTTGGCGTCGCCGCCGTCGTCGTAAAGCACCAGCGCGATCTCTTCGCCGTTGATGCCGCCCTTGGCGTTCAGCTCCTCGACCAGCATTTGCAGGGTCTTGGCCTCGGGGTCGCCGAGGAAGGCGGCGGGGCCGGTCGCGGAAACCGAGGCGCCGATCCTGATCTCGGCGCTGGCGGCAGAGGCCAGGCCAAGCGCGATCAGCGCGGCCGGAACGGTCGTCGTCAGGGTCTTTTTCATGATGTGTCTCCTCCCAGAGAACCAGTTTACAGGGTCAGGCCGCCGCAGGCCGGCGCCACATGGCGCGCCGGAACCGGCTGGCGACGAAGGCGGTGTCGGTCAGGCAGGCATTGCCGGCCGGGTTGGCGCCGGTGACGTGGAAATCGCTGAAGGCAGCCGATTGGTTGACATAGATATTGCCGGTCAGGTTCACCGACAGGTTGACGCCGGCCGCGGCAAAGGCCTGCGCGGCGCGGGCGATGCGCGCCTCGTCCCGGTCGTAGAGCGCGGCGGTGATCGCGCCCTTGCACCGCGCCAGCTCGGCGGCCCGCGCAATGGCGGCATCGGCATCCTTCACCGCGACGACGAAGGCGACGGGGCCGAAGCATTCCCGCTCGCAGGCCGGATCGCCGTCCCGCAGCGCCAAGAGCAGCGGGGTGGCGGTCCGCCCCTGCCCCACGGGCGCCGAATCGCGCAGCACCCGGCCCAGGCCGCGCGCCTGCTGCACCCGCTCCAGCGTCGCCTGGTTGGCGATGGCGCCGCAGATGCCCGCCGCGCGGGCCGGGTCGGCCAGCAGGGCGTCGATGGAGCCGGCCAGCGCCAGCCCGACCTCGTCGAAGCTCTTGCGGCCCTGGTCGGTGTCGATGCCGCCTTCCGGGACATAGATGTTCTGCGGCGCGGTGCACATCTGCCCGGAATAAAGCGCCAGCGAAAAGGCCAGGTTGTCGCACATGCCGGCGAAGTCGTCGGTCGCGGCGATGGTGACGGTGTTCACCCCCGCCTCTTCGGTGAACAGCTGCGCCTGCGTCGCGTGGCTGCGCAGCCAGTCGCCGAAAGCGGCCGAGCCGGTATAGTCGATCAGCCGCACCGCCGGATCGGTGGCGAGTTCCTGGGTGATCTCGGCCCCGCGCTCGTCCACGGCCAGCAGCACCGAATCGGCGGGCAGGCCGGCCTCGGCCAGCACCTCGCGCAAGACCCGCACGGTCAGCGCCAGCGGCAGGATGGCGGCGGGATGCGGCTTGACGATCACCGGGTTGCCGGTGGCGAGGCTGGCAAAGATCCCGGAATAGCTGTTCCAGGTCGGGAAGGTGTTGCAGCCGATGGCCAGCGACAGGCCCGCGGGCACGATCGACCAGTGCTTTTCCAGCAGGATCGGCGCCGCCTTGCCCTGAGGCTTTTCCCAGCGCGCCTGCGGGGCAAAGCGCGTCATCTCGTCCCAGGCCATCGCCACGGCCTCGAGCCCGCGGTCCTGGGCATGCGGCCCGCCCGCCTGGAAGGCCATGGCAAAGGCCTGGCCGGTGGTGTGCATGGTGGCCTGGCCGATAAGGAAGCTCATGCGGTTGAGCCGCACCAGCGCCTCGAGGCAGGCGCCCACCCGCGCCTCGGGGCTGGCCGCCGCCAGCGCCGGCTGCGCCGCCTGCGCCGCGGCGATCAGCGTCGCGGCATCGGCGGCCGGATAGGTGATCCCCAGCGCGCCGCCAAAGGGCGAGACCTCGGCACCCAGCCGGCGCTGATTCGGATGCCCAGGCAGTTCGAAGGCGGCATTGCGCAGCGCCGCGAAGCCGGTTTCGCCGTCCTGGCGCGCCGTTTCCCCATAGATCTTGCCGCTTGGAATCTCGGGGAACGGGCTCCAGAATGCGCGCTGGCGGACAGCGTCCAGCGCGGCGTCCAGCATCGGCCGATGGCGGTCGAAAAATTCTGTCACGGCGTTCCCCCTCATTTGCCAGATTATCATTGACCGGCCGGTCGGTTTATGCAACAAAAATTTTCAGGGAGCCCCAGAAGCCGGGGCATGGGAGTTTTACCGATGACGGAAACCGTCCTGACGGCCTTGGCCGATGGCGTGCTGACGCTGACGCTCAATCGCCCCGACAAGCTGAATTCCTTCAACAAGGACATGCACCTGGCGCTGCATGCCGGCCTGCAAAGGGCGCATGACGATGCCGCGGTGCGCGCGGTGCTGCTGACCGGCGCCGGCCGCGGCTTCTGCGCCGGCCAGGACCTGGGCGACCGCGACCCGCGCAACGGCGGCGAGGCGCCCGACCTGGGCCATACGCTGGAAGCCTATTACAACCCCTCGGTGCGGCTGATCCGTTCGCTGGCCAAGCCGGTGGTCTGCGCGGTGAACGGCGTGGCCGCCGGCGCCGGTGCGAACATCGCCATCGCCTGCGACATCGTGCTGGCGGCGAAATCGGCGAAATTCGTCCAGGCCTTCGCCAAGATCGGGCTGGTGCCGGATGCCGGCGGCTCCTGGTCGCTGACCCGCATCCTGGGCGAGCCGCGCGCCAAGGCGCTGACCCTGACGGCCGAGCCGCTGGGTGCGGAAAAGGCGGCCGAATGGGGCCTGATCTGGAAGACCGTCGAGGACGCGGCGCTGATGGACGAGGCCACGGCGCTGGCGAAATCGCTGGCGGCCGGCCCGACGCTGGGGCTGGGCCTGACCAAGCAGATGATCCAGGCCTCGGCCGGCAACAGCCTGGAAGAGCAGCTCGACCTGGAGCGCGACTGCCAGCGGCGGGCCGGCCACAGCGCCGATTATGCCGAAGGCGTCGCCGCCTTCCTGGAAAAGCGCAAGCCGGAGTTCAGGGGACAATGAACGACACGACCGGGAAACCCGCCGCGCAGATGACCCCGCAGGAACTGGCCGAAGCCTCGGCCAGGGCGATGTGGAACGACGATTCCGCCAGCCAGCGGCTGGGCATGAGCCTGGACCATATCGCACCGGGCGAGGCCACGCTGTCCATGACCATCACCGAGGCCATGTCGAACGGCCACGGCAATTGCCACGGCGGCTATATCTTTACCCTGGCCGACAGCGCCTTCGCCTTTGCCTGCAACAGCTACAACCAGCTGGTCGTCGCGCAGCATTGCTCGATCACCTACCTGCTGCCGGGCCGCATCGGCGACCGCCTGACGGCAACGGCGCGCGAGGTGTCGCGCCGCGGCCGCTCGGGCATCTACGACATCCGCATCACCAACCAGGACGGTGCGCATGTGGCCGAGTTCCGCGGCCATTCCCGCACCGTCAAAGGCACCCATCTGCCGGTCGAAGCCTGACCGCAACCCATCGCAAGGGGAGGAATCCATGCACCCATTGGCGCCCGAAAGGAAAGAGCTGGACCCGATCGAGATCGCCTCGCGCGACGAGATCGAGGCCCTGCAATTCCACCGCATGAAGCGGTCGCTGAAGCACGCCTTCGAAAATTCGCCCTTCTATCGCAACCGCTTCATCGAACATGACGCCCATCCCGAGGATCTGAAGTCCCTCAGGGACATCGCGAAATTCCCCTTCACCACCAAGCAGGACCTGCGCGACACCTATCCCTTCGGCATGTTCGCCGTGCCGCAGTCCAGGCTGGTGCGCATCCACGGCTCGTCCGGCACCACCGGCAAGCCGACCGTCGTGGGCTATACCCAGGCCGACATCGACCATTGGGCGAACCTGATCGCGCGCTCGATCCGCGCCGCGGGCGGGCGTCCGGGCGACATCCTGCACAATGCCTATGGCTACGGGCTGTTCACCGGCGGTCTCGGCGCGCATTACGGCGCCGAGCGGCTGGGCTGCACCGTGGTCCCGATCTCGGGCGGCATGACCGAGCGGCAGGTGACGCTGATCGACGACTTCAAGCCGCGCATCATCATGGTGACGCCCAGCTACATGCTGTCGATCCTGGACGAGTTCCGCCGCCAGGGCCTGGACCCGCGCGAGTCCTCGTTGCAGATCGGCATCTTCGGCGCCGAGCCCTGGACCAATGCCATGCGGCAGGAGATCGAGGAAGCCTTCGACATGCACGCCGTCGACATCTACGGCCTCAGCGAGGTCATGGGCCCCGGCGTCGCCATGGAATGCGTCGAGACCAAGGACGGGCTGCATATCTGGGAGGACCATTTCTATCCCGAGATCATCGACCCGGCGACGGGCGAGGTGCTGCCCGACGGCGAGATCGGCGAGCTGGTCTTTACCACGCTGACCAAGGAAGGGCTGCCGATGGTGCGCTACCGCACCCGCGACCTGACCCGCCTGCTGCCCGGCACCGCCCGCTCGATGCGGCGGATCGAGAAGATCACCGGCCGCAGCGACGACATGATCATCCTGCGCGGCGTCAACGTCTTCCCGACCCAGATCGAAGAGCAGATCCTGAAATGCAAGGGCCTGGCGCCGCATTTCCAGATCGAGCTGACCCGCTCGGGCCGGATGGACAGCATGGTCGTGCATGTCGAATGCACCGCCGAGATGGCCGAGGATTCCGCCCGCGCCCATTCCGCCAAGGAACTGGCGCATCACATAAAAAGCGTGGTCGGCGTCTCGACCCGGATCGAGGTCAAGGATCCCAACGCCATTGCCCGTTCCGAAGGCAAGGCCAAGCGGGTGCTTGACAATCGGCCCAAGACATGATGCCGCAACGCGGCAACCAATATGACGCGCGGTCGCAAACCCGCTAAGTCGTTGGGGGGCCGTGCGCCCCCTTGTTTTTCTCGCCTCCCGACCGCGGGCGAACAAATGATCTGATGAGGAATGGCATGGCTCGGACACGGGCAGCGGATTTCGAGGAAAAGCAACGCGGCCTTCTGGACAAGGCGGCCGAGGTCTTTGCCGATCTGGGCATGGAAAAGGCATCCATGGCGCAGATCGCCACCCACAGCCAGGTCTCCAAGGCGCTGCTTTACCACTACTATCCCAGCAAGGACGCGCTGATCTTCGCCATCATCATCACCCATCTGGAAGAGCTGGAAGCCGCCATCGAAGAGGCGGACGACCCGACCCTGCCGCCGCAGCAGCGCCTGCGCCGGCTGGTCGGCACGGTGCTGGAGCGCTATCGCGGCGCGGACAACCAGCACAAGGTGCAGCTGAACGCCACCCCTGCCCTGGGCGACGAGCAGAAGGCCGAGATCCTGGGCGTCGAGCGCCGCATCGTCAAGCGCTTCGCCGCCGTCCTGCGCGAGATCAACCCCGACCTGGACGATCCGCAGCGCCCCCTGCTGACCCCCGTGACCATGTCGCTGTTCGGGATGATGAACTGGGTCTACATGTGGTTCCGCGACGGCGGCCGCATCACGCGCGAGGATTACGCCGACGTGGCGACCACCCTGATCCTGGAAGGGATCAAGGCGGTCCGCTGAAGCCCCCCGCGCGGTGTCCCAGGGCGGATCGACATTCAGGATTTCCTTGGGTGGAATGGAGCGGTTCACTGGACATCCCGAGATGACACGAGGTTCAGGATGGCCACGAAGCGCTCGGCGTTGAGCCACGCCCAACGGGAGAGGATCGCGTCGCATCTGCCCGGAAAGGCAGGCGATCCGGGCCGGACCGGGAATGATAGCCGTCTGTTTGCGAACGACAGAAACCGCATCGAACGCGGCTTCGACAGACCCAGACACTTCCGCCGTTTCGCGACCCGCTACCACCGCAGGACCATCCCCTTCAATGGCTGCGACCTTCTCGCAGCCACCAGCAACTGGTTAAGGGGAATGGCGATTGCGGGGGCTAGGCGGACAGCGGTGCCGCCCTGGCCGACAGCGCGGCCAGCGCATCGCGCGGCGACAGCAGCAGCAACAGCCCGCGCCTGCCGCCGTTGATCGCCACCTCGTCAAAGCCCATGGCCTCGGCCTCGAAGGCCACCGGCACCGGGCGGCGCTGGCCGAAGGGGCTGATGCCGCCGGTATGATAGCCGGTCAGCCGCTCGGCCTTGGCGGGCGGCATCATCGTCGCCGACTTGCCGCCGAATGCCGCCGCCACCCGCTTCATCGACAGGCTGCGATCGCCGGGCAGGACCGCGCAGGCGGGACGGCCGTCCACCTCGACCATCAGCGTCTTGAGCAGGCGGGCGGGCGGCAGGCCGATGGCCTCGGCCGCTTGCAGCGCCACGCGCTCGGACCCCGGATCATAGCGGTATTCGACCGGGCGAAAGGCCACCTGCGCCCGAAGCAGGAATTGCGTGGCCGGGGTGGCGCCGCTCATTCCGCGGGCCTTTCCGGCGGCGGCGGGCGAAAGCCCATCTCGCGGTCGATCCAGGCCATCAGCAGGTCGACGATCTGCGCCTGCTGCGCGGCATCCAGCGCCCGGCCGCGCGGGATGCCGTGCCATTTCTGCAGGCAAGAGCGGCAGCAGCAGGCGGTGGCGTGCTGGGCGATGAAGACCGGATGGCCGCGCATCGGGGTCTGGCGGCCGTCGTTCGGCGGCGCGGCCGGCGCCAGCCGCGCGGCGATGAAGTCGCGCGCATGGGCGGCGACGGTCTCGCGCCCCCTGGCGTCGGCATAGCTCCGCTCCTTCCGGCCAAGGCGAAAGCGGCTGCGAAAGGCGGACCGGGCCAGCCGGCCCAGGATCTGGTCCTGATCGGTCATGCCCAGGACATAGCCGTCCCGGCGCGCCGCGGAAAGCCCCGCCTAGCCCGCCTTGGCCAGAACCAGAAAGGTCATCATGCCCAGGGGCGGCAGGGTGCGGCGTTCCTCGAGGACCAGCGATTCCTGGCCCAGCACCCGCTCGATGCGGAAATCGGAATGCCAGCCGATGGTGTTGGCCAGGGGGGCGAAGATCCGCTCGACCGCCGCCATGGCGCCGCGGTCGCGCGCGAAATGGTTGGTGATGACCACCTTGCCGCCCGGCTTGCAGACCCGCGCGATCTCGGCCATCACCCGCTCGGGCTCGGGCACCACCGACAGGACGTGCATCGCCGTCACCGTGTCGAAATGGTTGTCGGGGAAATCCAGCGCCCGCGCATCCATCTGCCGCAGCGCCTGCACCTGCTTCAGCCCCAGCCGCTGCACCTTGGCGACGGCCTTGTCCAGCATCTCGCGGCTGAAGTCGATGCCCGTGACCTGCATGTGCGGGCCGTAATGCTCCAGCGACAGGCCGGTGCCGACCCCCACCTCCAGCACCGAGCCGCCGCGGCGGTTGATGTAGTCCACCGCCCGGCGCCGGCCCATGTTGGTCGCCGCCCCGAAGGTCCGGTCGTAGACCGGCGCCCAGCGTGAATACGAGGCTTGGATGGATTTGATGTCCATGGCCGTTCCTATCGGTTTGAGGGTCGTTCCCGGTCGATCCAGGCCCAGATGACCATGACGACATAACCCAAGCACAACGCGATCAGCGTCACCCAGGCGAAGGTCAGCAATGCCGCCCCGACAAAGGCCACGCCGACCAGGAAGAACTTGACGTTCTCGCGCGAGATCCGGGTGGTCTTGAAGGACCAGGTCGGGATGCGGCTGATCAGCAGCAGCCCCACCAGGACCATGTGCAGGCAGATCAGTATCGCCGGCAGCATCGGCCGGTCGGCGAAGGCGAAGGACAGATACATCGGCAGCATCACCAGCAGCGCCCCGGCGGGCGAGGGGATGCCCTCGAAATAGGCGCTGTCGCGCTGCGTATCCTCGGACTTGGCCGAGACGTTGAAGCGCGCCAGCCGGATCACGCAGCAGACGGCGAAAAGCAGCACGCAGATCCAGCCCAGGCCGCGAGAGTCCCGCAGCGCCCAGAAATACAGGATCAGCGGCGGGGCAACGCCGAAATTCAGGAAATCCGCCAGCGAATCCAGCTCGGCCCCCATCTTGCTGGAGGAGCCCAGCAGCCGCGCGATCCGCCCGTCGATGCCGTCCAGGATGCCCGCGGCGATGATCAGCAGCGCCGCCGGCATGTAGTCGCCCTGCACGCCGAAGCGGATGGCGGTCAGCCCGGCGCAAACCGCGACGATGGTCAGCACGTTGGGCAAGAGCTGGACCAGCGAAAATTCGGTCTGCGGGCCGGTGGGTTGGTCCATCACGCCTCCGCCTGCCCGGCCGGCGCCAGTTCGGCGATGACCGATTCGCCCGCGACCATGGTCTGGCCGATCTCGACCAGCGGCACCACGCCCGGCGGCAGATAGACATCCAGCCGCGAGCCGAATCGGATCAGCCCGAAGCGTTCGCCCCGGCCCAGCCGGTCGCCGGGCTTGACGAAGCAGACGATGCGGCGCGCGACCAGCCCGGCGATCTGCACCACCGCCAGGTCGCGCCCGTCCGCCATGCGGATGCGCAGCCCGTTTCTTTCGTTGTCGACGCTGGCCTTGTCCAGCGAGGCGTTGAAGAACTTGCCCGGTCGATAGGCGACCGCCACCACCTCGCCCGCCACGGGGCTGCGGTTCACATGGCAGTTGAAGACGCTCATGAACACGCTGACGCGGGTCAGCGGGGTGTCGGCCATGCCCAGCTCGGCCGGCGGCACCGCCGGCTCGATCAGCGAGACGACGCCGTCCGCCGGGCTGATGACCAGTCCGGGCCGCGCCGGCGTCACCCGTTCGGGGTCGCGGAAGAAGTAATAGCACCAGACGGTCAGCCCGACCCCGATCCAGCCCAGCGGCTCCCATATCAGGAACAGCAGCAGGGTGGCGGCGGCAAAGGCCGCCACGAAGCGGATGCCCTCGCGGTGCATGGGCTTGATGAAGGTGTCGCGCATGCGCATCTGGCATTCCCCATGGGCTGATCGGCGCCGCCAGTCATAATGCGATTGAAACCGCACGCAATAGCGCAGCCTGCCATACATGTTGTCCCTGGCGCGCGGTCCTTGCCGCAGGGGCATCCGGCCGCCCCAGGGCGCAGGCCCCGGTCGCGGGGCCCGCCTCAGGATGTCACGCCCGCCGGCCGATGCCCAGCAGCTGGTAGAGCGCCAGCGCCGCAAAGGTCGAGGTGCCGATGCCGCCCAGCGAGAAATTGCCGATGTTCACGGTGAAATCCCCCGCCCCCATGATCAGCGCCACACCCACGGTGAACAGGTTGCGCGGGTCCGAGAAATCGACCTTGTTGTCCACCCAGATCCGGGCCATGGCCGAGGCGATCAGGCCAAAGACCGACACCGCCAGCCCCGCCAGCACCGGCGCCGGGATGGTTTGCAGCACGGCGCCGAACTTGGGCGAGAGCCCCAGGAAGATCGCGATCGCCGCCGCCATGGGAAAGATCAGCGTGGAATAGACGCGGGTCATGGCCATGACGCCGATGTTCTCGGCATAGGTGGTGACGCCGGTGCCGCCGCCCGCGCCGGCCAGCATGGTGGCCAGCCCGTCGCCCAAGAAGCCCCGGCCGATATAGCGGTCCA
Organism: Paracoccus sp. FO-3; assembly: GCF_006386455.1. Classification (NCBI taxonomy): domain Bacteria; kingdom Pseudomonadati; phylum Pseudomonadota; class Alphaproteobacteria; order Rhodobacterales; family Paracoccaceae; genus Paracoccus; species Paracoccus sp. FO-3. The sequence continues at coordinate 50,991 of NZ_VCBQ01000021.1, forward strand.
TGCTCTGCCCGGTGATCGCGCCCAGGGCCTTGATATGGCCCAGGTTCTCGGCCACCAGCACGATGGCGACCGGGGCGATCAGGCTGATCGCCGACCATTCGAAGCGCGGCGCGGTAAAGTTCGGCACCCCGAACCAGGGCGCGGCGGCGACGGCGGCGAAGTCGATGCCCGGCACCAGCCCCAGCCCGTTGCCAAGGACCAGCACCATCCCATAGCCGAAGAGCAGCGCGACCAGCACCGCGATCCGCCGCGTGGCTTGCCGGCCATAGACCGAGACCATGGCCATGCACAGCACGGTCGCCAGTGCGATGCTCAGATGCGCGTGGCTGCCGGCCAGCTGCTTGACCGCCACCGGCGCCAGGTTCAGCCCGATGGACATGCCGATGGCGCCCGTCACCGCCGGCGGCATCAGCTTTTCCACCCAGCCCGCGCCGATGGCCATCACCACCAGCCCGATCAGCGCATAGACGAGGCCGGCGGCGATGATGCCGCCAAGCGCCACGGCGATATTGGGGTTCGGCCCGCCGCCGGCAAAGCCGGTCGCCGCCATGATGACGGCGATGAAGGCAAAGGACGAGCCCAGATAGCTGGGCACCCGCCCGCCGGTGACGGCAAAGAACAGCAGCGTGCCGATGCCGGAAAAGAACACCGCGACATTGGGATCGAAGCCCATGATCAGCGGCGCCAGGATGGTCGAGCCGGACATCGCCAGCAAATGTTGCAGGCTCATCGGCACCGCCTGGGTCAGCGGCAGCTTTTCATCGGGAAGCACCGTGGCGCCCGCGGCGGGGCGCCAGTCAGGAAAATAGCCCATCACGTCTCTCGGATTCGGTTCGATGGACCGGCTTGTGGGCGGGTTTGCGCAAAAAGGCCAGTGGCAACCGCGCAATGGCGCAAATGCCCTGCCTTGCCGGGCGCTGCGACCAAGTGCCGCGCAAGTAAAATGCGAGCCATCTGGCATATTGATACATTCATAGGATCGAATATGAATACATCCAACATCTGGCTCGGGTAACTGGGAACGCCGCCCCGACCGTCTTGTGCTTACCTGTAGGACGCCTGCGTGCTGCGGCTGGCTTGACGGTCGTTGCAGGCTCGGGCGGGTGTCAGCGCATGTGGCCGCAGAACCGGAAACCACGCTCCGGGGCCGGCCGCAAAAGGTCACGGAGGAGGCCGAATGACAGGACGAGACGATTTCCGACCCTCTCGCAGGGGAGTGTTGAGCTTTGCCCTTGCCGGCGCGGTGACGGCGGGACTGGGGGTTCGCGCCGCCCAGGCCAGCAGGATCGCGACGAAAGCCAGGATCATCATCATCGGCGCCGGCGCCGGCGGCACCGCCTTGGCCAACCGCCTGGTGCAGCGGCTGGACGGGGCGCAGATCACCCTGATCGATCCCAGGGCGCAGCATCTTTACCAGCCCGGCCTGTCGCTGGTCGCCGCGGGGCTGAAGCCGGCCAATTACGTGGTGTCCAAGACGACCGACTGGCTGCCCTCGGGCGTGACGCTGATCGCCGAGGCGGCGGCTGCCATCGACCCCCTGGCCAAGACCGTCTCGACCGAAAAGGGGCAAAAGCTCGACTACGACTTCCTGGTGGTGGCGCCGGGCCTGGTGCTGGATCACGGCGCGATCCAGGGCTTTTCGCTGGACATGGTGGGCAAGGACGGGATCGGCGCGCTTTATGCCGGGCCGGAATATGCGGCCAAGACCTGGCAGGCGGCGTCGAAATTCACCGAGGAAGGCGGCATCGGCCTGTTCGCCCGCCCCGAGACCGAGATGAAATGCGCCGGCGCACCGCTGAAGCATACCTTCCTGCTGGACGACATCGCCAGCCGCGGCGGCGCCAAGGGCAAGTACGAGATGCATTACACCTGCCCGCAGACGGCGCTGTTCTCGGTGCCGATCGTCGCGGAAAAGGTGCGCATGCTGTTCGCCGAGCGTGGCGTCGCCACCTATTACGGCCATACGCTGAAATCCATCGACCCCGGCCGCAAGACGGCGCGGTTCGAAACCGCCGCCCCCGACCCGGCGACGGGCGAGATGGTCAAGTCCACCACCGAGATGCCCTATGACTACCTGCACGTCATCCCGCCGCAGCGCGCGCCCGAGGTGATCCGGCAGTCGGGGCTTTCCTGGGCCGACAAATGGACCGACCAGGGCTGGGTCGAATGCGACATGAAGACCCTGCGCCATCTGCGCTACCCGGAGATCTTCGCGCTTGGCGACGTGGCGGGCGTGCCCAAGGGCAAGACCGCGGCTTCGGTGAAATGGCAGGTTCCGGTGATCGAGGACCATCTGGTCGCCGCCCTGCAGGGGCGCGAGGGGACCGAGATCTATGACGGCTACACCTCCTGCCCGCTCATCACCCGCGTCGGCCGGGCGATGCTGGTCGAGTTCGACTATCACAACAACCTGGTGCCCTCGTTCCCCGGCGTGATCGCCCCGCTGGAAGAGCTGTGGATCAGCTGGTTGATGAAAGAGGTGGCGCTGAAGGCCACCTATAACGCCATGCTGCGCGGCCGGGCCTGACGAAAGGGGAAGCAACATGAAAGAACTGACATTCGGCACCCTGATCGCGGTCTTCGAGGAAATCTTCGGCCGCGGCCTGTTCTGGACCATGGTCGCGCTCGCCCTGCTGGTCACGGCGGCCTATCTTTACGTGCTGATCCGCGACCGGGCGATGTCGATGCGCAAATTCCTCTGGGCGCAGCTGTCCATGCCCTTCGGTGCGATTCTGGCGGTGATCTTCGTCCAGCAGATGACGCATTCCGGCCTGCGCGACATCGGCGGGCCGATCGACGTGATCGTGCTTCTGGGCGTGGCGGTGCTGGGCGCGGTCGGCAGCGCCATCCTGGTCTATACCGTCCAGTCGCTGCTGCGGCCTCCGCGGTCCGGGCAGAATCCCTGATCCGGGGCGCAAGTGCAGGGTGGTCGGGCTCCGGGACCGCCCTGCGCTTGCGCGCAGGCTCGTCAGAAGGCCTGCACCAGCATCCAGCCCACCGATAGCGCCAGGATCAGGGCCATGCCGCGGTTGAACGCCCGCAGCCGGCCCTGTCCGAACCGTGCCCCGCCCCAGGCCCATGCGGCCAGCGAGGCCCAGCAGATCCCGCCGAAAAGCGCGGCGAAGACCACCAGCCCCGCCGCCGGCTCGGCCAGCGGCATCACGAAGGTCGAAAGCGAGGACAGCGCCGCCAGCCAGGCCTTGGGGTTCAGGCCCTGCACCAGCGCGCCGGACCAGAAGCCGGGCGCGGCTTGCCCCGCCGGATCGCGCCATGCGACCCGGCCGTCGTCGCGCAGCAGGCGCCATGCCAGCCACAGCAGATAGGCCGCGCCGGCCAGCGTCATGGGCCGGGACAGCGCCAGGATCCAGGTCGTTCCCGCCAGCAGGCCGGCACCAAAGCCCAGCAGCAGCACCAGGAAGCCGGCGGTCGCCCCGCTGACGAAGGCCAGCGCCCGGCGCGGACCAAACCGCGCGCCGGTCATGGCGCCGATGATATTGACCGGCCCCGGCGTGGCCGAGGCTGCCAGGGCGAAACTGGCCATCGCCAGGAGGGCCTGCGGGTCGGCCATGGTCAACGCAGCAGCGGCAGGCGGCCGCAGATCCGGTCCACCGCCTTGCGCGGCCCCGCCAGCAGGATCGCCTGCGGCGCATGATCGGCCAGCGGCGCGGCGGCGATGCGGGCGGTGTAATCGGGATAGTCCCGCGCCTCGAAGGCGGCGCGCATATAGGCCAGCCGCAGCGGCAGAGCCTCGGCCTGGGCGAAAAGGCCGGGCAGATCCTGCAGCGGCGCGCATAGCACCGGCAGGGGAACAGCGGTGATGCCGGGCAAGGCGATGCCGTCGCCGGTAGGGGTCGCGCCGCCCAGCAGGTCGGGACGAAGCCGGCCCAGGCTCATGCCCAGGACGGCGGCGAAATTGGCCTTGAGCCCCAGGGGCAGGTCTGCGGCCAGGATGATGACGGGTTTCAATTGCATGGGCGAATCCTTTCCCGGACCCCGTGCCATGGATCGAGCGGGCAAGGATTGGACGAAATCGACCTGCTAATGCCTCAGTAGCGCGCCGGGGGTGACGCCCAGGTGGCGGCGGAATTGGCGGATCAGATGCGCCTGGTCGCAAAACCCCGCCGCGACCGCGGCCTCGGCGGCGGGCACGCCCTCCAGCAGCAGCCGGCGGGCATGGCCGATGCGGACCTGCAAGACATGGGCATGCGGCGTCAGCCCGGTGGCCCGCCGCATGCTGCGGATCAGGTAAGAGGGGTTCAGCCCCACCTCGGCGGCCAGGTCGGCAAGGGCCAGCGCCTCACCCGCCTCGACCCCGGCGACGATCCGTGCCCGGACCGCCCGGACCGCCGCCGGCTCGTCCCCTGCCGGGCGCAATTCGGCGCGGCCGTATTGGCCGAAGGCCAGCGCCAGGGCCCCATGCGCGGCCTCTTCCGCCGCAAGGCGCCAGTCGGGGCTGGGCGGGGCATTCAGGCAATGGGCCAGATGCGCCAGGGCCCGGCCCAGGCGCAATCCGCGGTCGCGCGGCGCGATGGCGGCAAAGCCGCGCAGGACACGCAGCCCCAGCACGGCGCGGACCGCCGCCTCGGACGCGTAAAGCATGGTATAGCGCACCCGGTCGGCGGCGGCGTGCCCGGTATGCGGCTCTTCGGGGTTCATCAGCGACAGGGTGCCGGCCGGCAACACCATGGTTTCGCCGCGGCAGACATAGCCGCCCGCCCCTTCGGCGATGGCGCCGATGGCAAAGCCCTCATGCGCATGACGGCCAAAGGTCTGGTGGCTGAAGGCGGCCTCGAACAGTTCGATGCCGTGATGCCAGCCGAGGTGGTGATAACGGTTTGCTTGCATGGCATCGGTCGTGGCAGGAAAGGCGGCCGGGCTTTTCCTTGGGAATAGGGCAACCATCCCGCCAAGACCAGCCATCGGCCCGGCGGCTCAGGTGCGGAACACCCGATAGACCGCCGGGATGACCAGCACCGTCAGCAGCGTCGAGGAGATCAGCCCGAAGAAGAGCGAGATCGCCAGCCCCTGGAAGATCGGATCGGTCAGGATCACCGCCGCCCCGATCATTGCCGCCAGAGCGGTCAGCAGGATCGGCCGGAAACGCACGGCCCCGGCGTCGATCAGCACCTCGGTCAGCGGCCGGCCGGTGGTGTCGTGGCGAATGAAATCCACCAGCAGGATCGAGTTCCTGACGATGATCCCGGCCAGGGCGATGAAGCCGATCATCGACGGCGCCGAAAAAGGCGCGCCGAACAGCCAATGTCCGCCCAGGATGCCGATGAAGGTCAGCGGCACCGGGGTCAGGATCACCAGCGGCAGCCGGAAAGAGCCGAACTGCGCCACGACCAGGATATAGATGCCCAGAAGCGCCACCGCAAAGGCCCCGCCCATGTCGCGGAAGGTGACCCAGGTCACCTCCCATTCGCCGTCCCACAGCAGCGTGCTGGCGCTGTCGTCCTCGGGCTGGCCGCGCAGCCGGATCTCGGGCTTGGGCAGGCCGGTCCAGTCCTGCGCCTCCAGCGCATCCTTGACCGCCATCATGCCGTAGAGCGGCGCCTCGAAATCGCCGGCGAGTTCCGCCGTCACCATCTCGGCCGGGCGGCCGTTGTGGCGGAACAGGATATGCGAGGCGCGCTCTTCCTCGATCCGCACCACGTCGCCCAGCTCGACCACGCCGCGATTGCCGGGCAGAAGGTCGGCCGGGATCGGCGTGGTCAGGAAATCCTCGCCCGGCACGCGCTGTTCTCGGGGCCGCTCGACGCGGATCGGGATGGGCGCGCGCCCCTCGCCCCGGTGGGAATAGCCGACCGTGGTCGAGCCGTTCAGGATGGCGATGCTGTCGAAGACATCCGATTCCGCCACGCCGTAGAAATCCAGGTCGTCGGGCGAGATCAGCGCCCGCAGCCGCGGCGCGGCATCACCCCAGGAATTGTCCACATCGACGATGAAGGGGACCGAGCGGAAGGCCGCCTCGACCTTTTCGCCCACCGCGCGGCGGGTCTGCGGGTCGGGGCCATAGATCTCGGCCAGAAGCGTCGCCATCACCGGCGGGCCGGGCGGAGGTTCCACCACCTTCAGCACCGTGCCCTCGGGCAGCGGCAGGGCCAGGATGCGCGCGCGCAGGTCCAGCGCGATCTGGTGGCTCGAGCGGTCGCGGTCGTGCTTGGGCGCCAGGTTGACCGCCACCTCGCCCTGCTGCGGCTGGGTGCGATAGAAGGAATGCCGAACCAGGCCGTTGAAATTGAACGGCGCCGCGGCGGCGGCATGGGTCTGGACCGAGACCACCTCGGGCAGGTCCATCGCCACCCTGGCCACCGCCTGGGCCACGGCATCCGTCGCCTCGACCGCCGCGCCTTCGGGCAGGTCGATGGTCACGGACAGTTCCGACTTGTTGTCGAAAGGCAAAAGCTTCACCGTCACGTCGCGGGTATAGAACAGCGCGAGCGAGCCGAAGGTCAGCACGATCACCCCGCCCAGGAACAGCCAGGCGCGCCCCTTGCTGGCCAGAACCGGCCGGGCGACGGCGGCATAGGCGCGGCCCAGCCGGCCGCCCTGCCCCTCGGCGCCGTGGTGCAGAGGCGCGCGGCCCGCGACCTTCAGCATCAGCCAGGGCGTCACCGTCACCGCGACGAAGAAGGAAAAGATCATCGCGACCGAGGCGTTCGAGGGGATCGGGCTCATGTAAGGCCCCATCATCCCCGAGACGAACAGCATCGGCAGCAGCGCCACCACCACGGTCAGGGTGGCGACGATGGTGGGGTTGCCGACCTCGATCACCGCGCTGATGGCGGTTTCGCGGCGGTCGGTGCCGCCCATGCCCCAATGCCGGGCGATGTTCTCGATCACCACGATGGCGTCGTCCACCAGGATGCCGATCGAGAAGATCAGCGCGAACAGGCTGACCCGGTTCAGCGTATAGCCCATGATCCAGGACGCGAACAGCGTCAGCAGGATCGTCACCGGGATCACCACCGCCACCACCAGCGCCTCGCGCCGGCCGATGGCGAGCCAGACCAGCGCGATGATCGACAGCGTGGCCAGGCCCAGGTGATACAGCAACTCGTTGGCCTTTTCGTTGGCCGTCTCGCCATAGTCGCGGGTGATCTCGACCTGCATGTCGTCGGGGATCAGCGTGCCTTGCAGTGCCTCGGCGCGGTGCAGGATCGACTCGGCCACGGTGACGGCATTGGCGCCGGCGCGCTTGGCCAGCGCCAGCGTCACCGCCGGGCGCCGGGCGGAATCGCGGGTGACGGTGGCGACCAGCGCCTCGGCCGTATCGGAGACGAAACCCACGTCGGCCACGTCGCGGACATAGACCGGGCGGCCGTCGCGCGCGGTCAGCACCAGGTTGCCGATCTCGTCGGGGCTGCGCAGGGTCTCGCCCGCGACCAGCATCACCTGCTGGCCGTCGTCGCGCAGCATCCCCGCCGGCAGGGCGCGGTTGGCGCCCTGGACCTTGCCGGCCAGCTGTTGCAGCGTGATACCGTAAAGCGCCAACCGGGCGGGGTCGGGGGCGACGCGGATCGCTTCCTCCGTCTCGCCGATCAGATAGGTCAGGCCGACATCGTCGATCTTGGCCAGTTCGGTGCGCAATTCGCGGGCGATGCGGGTCAGTTCGGCCGCCGTCACCCGGTCCGCCGCATCGGGTCGAGCCGAAAGCGTCAGCGCCACGATGGCCACGTCGTCGATGCCGCGCCCGAGCACCTGCGGCTCGGGGATGCCGACCGGGATGCGGTCCATGTTGGCGCGCAGCTTGTCATGCACCCGCAGCACCGCCGCATCAGAGGGGGTGCCGACCAGGAAGCGCGCCGTGACCAGCACGCCGTCGTCCTGGGTCTGGGAATAGATATGCTCGACCCCGTCGATCCCCTTGACGATGGTCTCCAGCGGCTCTGTCACCAGCTTGACCGCATCCTCGGCCCGCAGGCCGGGGGCCTGGACGCGGATGTCCACCATGGGGACCGAAATCTGCGGCTCTTCCTCGCGCGGCAGGCTGATGAGCGCGATGAGCCCGAAGGCCAGCGCCGCGATCAGGAACAGCGGCGTCAGCGGCGAGGTGATGAAGCCGCGCGTCAGCCAGCCGGCCAGGCCGGGGCTGCGGGGGGTATCGCCGGGGATGTTCATGGGACGATCACCGTTTCCCCCGGCGCAAGGCCGGTCAGGATCTCGACCATCTCAATGTCGTCCTGGGCCAGGCTTTCGCCGGTCAGCACCGCCCGCCGCTCTTCGCCCGCGGCGCCGGCGACGCCGACGAAATCCACCCCGGCGCGGGTCGTCACCGCCACGGCGGGCACCAGAAGCGCCCGGCGCTCGCCCACAGGCAGGTCCACCGCCACGCGCGCGCCGACAAAGGCGTCGGGCAGCCGGTCGACCTCGACATCGGCCTGCACCCGGCCGCCCTGGATCAGCGGATAGACCTTGGCCAGCCGGCCCGCGGCAGCCTGGCCGCCGGCCCTGATCTGGATTTCGGCCCCTTCGGCCAGGTCGGCGGCATGGCGTTCGGGCACCGACAGGCGCAGGAAGAAGCCGCCGCCGCCCACGCTCGCCACCACCTCGCCCGGCATCACCACCGAGCCGCGCACGGCCGGCACGCTCAGCACCAGTCCCGAGACCGGGGCCAGCACCGCACCCTCGGCCTGCTGCTGCTCGATGACGGCGCGCTCGGCCTCGGCCGCGGCGATCTGGCCGCGGATGACATCGACCGCGGTCTGCAACTGCTCGACCCGCTGCTGCGAAGCCGCGCCGCGCTGCACCAGCGACTGGCCGCGCGCATAGTCGGATTCCGCCTCGGCCAGCTGCGCCCGCAGCGCCTCGATCCGCGAGGCGAAGGCCGCGATCTGGAAGGCGATCTTGTCGTCGCGGACGGTGGCGAGCGTCGCCCCCGCCTCGACGCGATCCCCCTCGCTGACCAGCAGTTCCACGACCGTGCCGCCGATGCGCGCCCGCGCCGGGATGGTGTCACGGGCCTCGACCGTGCCGTAGACGGCCTTCATCTCGGGCACCGCGCTCCAGTCCAGGATCAACGGCTCGGCCAGCGCCGGCCCGGTGGCGACAAGCGCGACAAGCAGCAGCAATCGCATGGATCGAACTTTCAGAAGGCGCAGCCGGGTTTTATGCCAAGCTTGCGGAAGATCATGGCCGCCGGGCAGAAGCCTGTAAAGGCGGATTGCAGCAGGTTGGCGCCGACAAAGACCGTCAGCCAGACGAACAAGGGCGAAACCCAGACGGTCAGCGCGACGGAAAGCAGGACCATGAACCCTGCAAAGGCAAGAATGGTGCGATCAAGTGTCATCGGGGAACTCCAGAACAGCCGATTGCCGACAGTATATACATATATACGTATAATCGGTTTCAAGGAGAATGTCTTCAACGACGCCCCGGAATCGAACCTGCAGCCTGCGACATTTCGCCTTGGTCGCAGCCCTCGGCCGGAACCACGGCTGCGGTTCCGGCCAGGATGCGCCGTCACCGGCGGATGCGCTTCCACCCGGTGATCATCGGGCGAATCAGGTTCTCGCGCTTCCACAGGCGATAGAACAGCACCGCCGCGACATGCAGCAGCACCATGGGCAGGACCAGCTTGCCCAACAGGTCGTGCAGGGCCAGCCCCAGGCGCGAGATCCGGGCGCTGACCGCCCCGGCCAGCGGCCCGGTATTGACGTAATCCTGCGGATCGGCGACCAGGCCGGCCGCGACCTGCACCGCCAGCACGGCCAGCAGCAGGATCACGAACAGCCCGCCCAGGGGGTTGTGCCCCGGCCAGACGCTGGGCTGCCGCGCCGGAAGCTGCCGCAGATAGGCCAGAACCGCCCCGGGACCATGAAGGCAGCTGCGGAACCGCGCCGGGCGCGGCCCGACGAAGCCCCAGAGCAGCCGAAAGGCCAGAAGCCCGATCACCGCATAGCCGAACAGGAAATGCAGGGTCATGACATCGGGGCCGAACTTGCCCAATCCCCAGGCCCCGGCGACGCAGACCGCCAGCGCCCAGTGAAAGATCCGCAAGGGCAGATCCCACAGCCGGACCACCTGGGTAGGCTCGGCAGAGGTGGTGGCTGCGCCGTCGCGCATCCTAGAAATCCTTGGCGCGATAGCTGTCGTGGCAGGCCTTGCAGGTCGCCCCGACCTGGCCGACGGCGGGGGCAAGCGCCTCCTGCCCCTCGCCGGCGACGCCGTGCAGCGTGGCGACCGCCTCGCGGAAGGCCATGCCCTTGGCGCGGTAATCCTCGGTCTGTTCCCAGATCGCCGGCAGGGCGCGGGTCTTGCCGGCCAGGTCGGCATTCGAGGTTCCCGGCATCAGCAGGTCGTCATGCAGGTATTCCGACAGCAGCTTGAGATCCCCGGCCAGCGCCCGCGCCCGTTCGGCGTCATAGGGCGCCTTGCCCTGCGCCATGGCGGCCAGCCCGCCCATTTCCAAGTTGACCAGGCTGAAATAGCCGATGCGCGCGGCGGCAATATCGCCGGGCTCGGAGGCCTGGGCCATGGCGGGAAGGGCCAGGACGGCGGCCGCCAGAAAGATCTTGTGCATGGAAATCACCTTGTTGCTTGCTGTTGATGGCTTGCTGATGCGCGTTATGTAAAAGGCCGTAACATTCGAAACTTCGAAGATTAATGCGGCAAACTGTCGCGATCTGATCCCTCGCCTGGGCCGGGCACCGGCAGCCTGCGGGCGCATCTTGACCGTATATTCGCATTAATGTAGCTATGGAGCATGAGTGCCGACGTCAGCATAGACCCCGAAACCATGCGCGCAGCCGCCGACGAGGCCAGCGAGCTTCTGAAATCGCTTGGCAACCGCCATCGGCTGCTGATCCTGTGCCAGCTGGTGCAGGGTGAAAAATCCGTGGGCCAGCTGGCGGAATTCCTGGGCATCCGCGATTCGACCGTGTCGCAGCACCTGGCGCTCTTGCGCCGCGACAAGATCATCCTTGGCCGGCGCGACGGGCAGACGATCTGGTATCGGATCGAAAGCCAGCCGGCCCGTAAGGTGATGGAAGTGCTCTACAACACGTTCTGCGGCCCGAAGGGCTGATCCGGCTAGGCGCAAGCCCGGCCCGCAATGCCATGCGGCAGGCCGGGCGACGCTGGGCTCCGGCGCCTTGCTGCGGCAGGCCGCGGCCCTTGGCGCAAGCGAACCTCCTGTCCAGGCCCCGCCTTTTCAGGCCCAGCCTTTCGAAGGTGCCGGGTTGCGCAAAGGCATCACGCCCTGCTCGCCACTGCCTGTTGCCGGCACAGGGCATAGAACGCCCGGACCCGCATGCCCGAGCGGCACCAGCCCAGCACCGGCCCCTTCGCCTCGGCCAGGATGCGGCGGAAAGCCGCAATCTGGCCGGCCGAGGGCTGGCCGGACACCGGAATGTGGCGGGCGGTCAGGCCCAGGCGCGCGGCAGCGGCGGCGATGGTGGCGAAATCGGGCTGGCCACGTTCCTCGCCGTCGCGGCGAACGCAGACCAGCACCCGGAACCCGGCCGCGGCGACCGCCTGCAGGTCTTCTGGACGAAGCTGGCCGGTGGCCGAGAACCGGTCGTCAATCTTGCGAATCCGCGGCTTGCCGCGCCGTCGAAAGGGCCACATTCATACCCCCTGCCGATCGGCGGCAGAGCGGGCCGCGGCCCATCGCTGCCCGATTTTGACCATTGCGATTCC
>NZ_VCBQ01000210.1:0-3151 GCF_006386455.1 Paracoccus sp. FO-3
CCTGACCCAGCATTGCTTCGCCGCGCTGGAGATCGAGCCGCGTGAAGCCGACCGCATTGGCTGGTGCGAACAAGAAGCGCAGGGGTCGACGGAACTTCATGCTGCAATGGTGATGGTCCGCCCCGGCCTGTTCAACGAAGTCGTTCGTGATAGCTCGATTGCTTGGGTCGCTGGCTTGGCTGCGCGTCCATGCAATGTTCCAAGTACGGTGCTGCGCTTACAACTGCCGGACGCCTTGCTTGACGAGCGGGATGATTTTTACACCGCAGCCGCACATGATCTGGTGGCGCTGGCCGCACGTTACCAGGCTTCGCCCTTCCGGGATGCGCTGTCGCAGCAATGGGACTGGCGCGTTCCGGGAATTTCGTGGCGCTCCAGGACTCATGAGATCCCCCGCGCACCGACCAGATCAACAGCGGCTTATCCGCGTGTGGCGACTGATGGTCGTCATGTAGGCTTTGCCTTGCCGTTGGTTGAGTTCGGCGGCGTTGAACGCGTAGCGTTGAATGTCGCCAAGGCGATGAAGGCGGAAGGATGGATTCCCCACCTGTTCGTCCTTGATTCCAGTAGCTGCAATTTCAGCCAAGAATGGCGTGAAACTTTTGAAAGCGTGACCTTCTTGGCGGATCCCGATTTCAAGATCTGGGAACCCGCCTCGTCGTCCTATATCGGAACTGGTGTGCCAGACTGGTCTCGTTTCGGAAACCAAGGCGACGCAACGGCAATGTTCGCTTGGCTGGACGTGCTGATCAACTTCCACGGGGGCGCAATCTCCGGCGTAATGGGCCCGTTGAAGCGTTTGGGTGTGAAAACAGCCGTTTCACTTCATCTGAGCGATCTTAGCCCGTTCCGGCGCCATAATGGAAGTACCTATCTGGGATTGGCCTTTGAGCACGCTTATGATCTGATTCTTCCATGCTCCCACCAACTTGCCGACTGGTGTCATGCCATGGGGATGCCAGCGGACAAGATCATACCGCTTCCAAATGCTCCCAGCTTTGACCTCCCGGAAGGCGCGGAAGAGCGGATTGTGGCTCGGCGCGTGAATAGGGCAGCCCATGCACCGCTCCGTGCCATATACCTTGGTCGGCTTGATCATCAAAAAGGGGTGGAGCGTCTGGTTTCCATTGTGGAGATGGCGAAAGTCATGCGACTGCCGATAGAATGGCGGTTGATCGGCAAGTCCGTCATGGCAGACATGTCCGTCGAGATCCCGCTAGACATCGCCAATATGCTGGAGCCGCCGCTGACTACGCCGGAGGGGCTTGCGGAGGCCTTCGAATGGGCTGACATCTTCATCCTGCCGTCCTATTACGAGGGGCTGCCGCTGACGATCCTGGAGGCGATGCGTTCGGGGGTCATCCCGATCGCGACCGACACCGGGGCGGTGACCGAAGTGGTGCGGCAATGGGAGAACGGCATCGTCCTGTCGCAGAACGAAACCATCGCCGAGGCGATGTCCGCGCTGAAGTGCTTGGCCAAGGATCCCGAGCTGGTGCTGCGGCTTTCGGCGCGTGCGCGTGCGGATGTCCAACGCCGTAGCTGGAACAGCGCCGTTATACCCTTGCTCCAACGGCTGGAAATCATGCAGGCTGCGGAGAAGAAAAAAGAACAAGAAGGGACTAAAGATGGACGCCAACTTGTATCTTGACCTGCATGCACCCAAAGACGGTTATGTTTTTGTGGTGACTTATGGCCGTTCTGGTTCGACCCTCACGCAGAGCCTGTTGAACTCCATCCCCGGCTATTGCATCCGGGGTGAGAATGGGAATCTTTTGTATCACTTTGCGCAAGCTGCCAATGTCGTGTCGAGTTGGGATAATTACACTTGGCGTCAAGAGCAAAAGATAAAACCCCAAGAGAACCGACATATTTCCCTGAGAGATACTCTGGGAACTCCCAAGGATCCTTGGTATGGCGCGGAGAATGTCGATGCTGATCATTTTTCACGTGCAATGATGGATTTATTTGTAAGGGATATATTGAAGAATCCAGAAGGTGTCAGGGTTTCTGGATTCAAGGAAATTAGATTCCACGAAGATAAGAAATTTTTTCAGGCATATCTTGGAATCGTCAAAAAATATTTTCCTAAGGCCAGATTTATCTTTCAGACGCGGGACCATGAATCGGTCTCCAAATCTGGATGGTGGAAGAATCGGGAAAAAAGCGACGTAATTGCGATGGTAAAGGGTGCAAATAGCATGTATGGCGAGTTTAGCAAGCGGAACCCGGGTATATGCTACACCATAGAATATGAGAGATATGCAGAGGGTGCTTCTTACGTTTCTGAAATTTTTGATTTTCTTGAGGAGAAGCCTGATTGGGAAAAGGTATCGGCGATACTTGGGAAGAAGTTAACCCACTGCAGATGATGGCATTCTGGTGCATGGAGTAAATGCCTTAAGGCAGGCATGAAGCATGAGTGCGTCAACTAAAAACGCAGAGAGGCAAGAATGGCAATCACTGTTGATAAGATAAACGTATCTTACTTTCCCGTGCCAAAGGTAGCTTGCACGTCAATAAAGCACGTATTTTACACCATTGAGAATAAAAGAGAATTTCATCCTTCTATTAGGAACGGAGCACACTTCCACATACATAACTATTATCCCTCCGTTCCTTTTCAAAATAATCCACACGATAGGATTCGGCGCCATCATAGAGTGTGTGTAGTGCGAGATCCAATCAAAAGATTTCTATCTAGCTATAGCAATCGGGTTTGCTTTCATAAAGAACTTGGAAAAGAGCATCTGTCTCCAAAAGCGATCTCAGCTGGTGCAGAGCCAGATCCTGACCTTGAAGTTTTTGTGGAAAAGCTGGAAATTTATAGGGAGCACTCGAGATCTATACGGGCGCATACCGACCCGCATGTATTTTATCTTGGGGGCGACAGAGATTATTATTCCAAGATATATCAAATGAGTGATCTGGATGATCTAGTGTTAGATCTTTCCGCGCGATCAGGCATCGATCTGGAATTGCCTCATAAACAAGCGGGCGGCCCCAAGATAAGTGTTGATAGCCTCTCGTCTAATGCCATTGAAAAGATAAAGAAATTCTACGACGAGGATTATCAATCCTATGATTTTCTTTAAAAGTATAGAGTTGCTCTTGCGGGGGAGGAATGCCCTTCATCCAGCATAACGGCAAG
>NZ_VCBQ01000211.1:0-3148 GCF_006386455.1 Paracoccus sp. FO-3
AAGGCCTGCCGCCTCAAGCGCCGCCAGCAGCCGGGCGTCGTCGGCCCCCGGCGCGGCCAGGCGCAGGTTGTCGCGCAGGCTGTCGCGGAACAGCTCGCTGCGCTGGGTCATCAGGCAGGCCGGGCTGCGGGCGATCCGGCCGCCTTCGGGCGCGGCCTCGCCGNCAGGCTGGACTTGCCGGCACCGCTGGCGCCGATCAGCGCCAGGCGCTCGCCCACGCGCAGCTCCAGGGTGATCCCGGCCAGCACCGCTCGCGCCGCGCCGGGATGGCGCAGCCCGACGCCTTGCAGCTGCGCGGCAAAGCCCGGTTCGGGCAGGGTCGCGGCCGGCGGGGCAGGGGGCGGGTCCAGCCGCGGCCCCAGCCGGCGGGCCGAGATCAGGCTGCGCGGCAGCTCCATCGCGCCGCGGCGCAACTGGGCAAAGGGCTCGACCGCCGCCAGCGCCACCAGCAAGGCCAGCGCCGCGACGGGTGCGCCGATGCGGCCGCTTTCCGCCAGCGCGCCTGCGACGACCAGCACCCCTGCCAGCAGGGCCGCCGATGCCGCGCCATAGCCGAAGCCCGCCAGCAGGTCGATGCGGTTCAGCCGATCCTCGGCCGCCGCCAGCCGGGCATCCGTCGCGGCGATGGCCCGGCGCTGCGCGCCCAGCCGGCCGGCCATGACCAGTTCGGTCTGGCCCTGCATCAGGTCGATGACGCGGGCGCGCAGCGTCTCGGTCGCCTGCGCGCGCCGCCGCATCCCCGGTCCCGCCGCGCGGGCGGCGGCCAGGGCAAGGCCGATCCCCGCCGCGATCAGAAAGCCAAGCACCGCCAGCCCGAACAGCGGCTGCATCAGCCCCAGCGTCACGCCCGCCGCCAGCGCGGTGACGAGCGCCGCCGCCAGCGGCACCAGCACCCGCAGGTAAAGCACGTCGAGCGCGTCTATATCCACGGTCAGCCGGAACAGCAGCCGCGCCGGGCGCAGCATCAGCGCCCCCGCGGCACCGGGCGCGGCCCAGCCGCGAAACAGCCGCTCGCGCAGGCCGGCCAGCACGGCCAGCGTCGCGTCATGCGTCACCAGCCGCTCGCCATAGCGCGCCGCCGTGCGCCCCAGGGCCAGCAGCCGGATGCCCGAGGAGGGCATGAACACGTCGAAGGCCAGCGCCGTGGCCGTGGTCAGCCCGGCGATGGCGGTGGCGGTGATGAACCAGCCTGACAGCCCCAACAGCGCGATGCCCGCCAGCACCGTCGCCGCCGCCAGCGCCGCGCCCGTCCACAGCCGGCGCCGCCCTTCGCAAGCGAACAGCGCCAGCACCGGCGCCATGTCCCGGACCAGCCGCCTCATGCCGCCGCCTCCATCCCGGTGCCGTCCAGCCGAATGACGCGGTCCATGCGCGCGGCCAGTTCCGGGTCGTGCGTCGCCACGATCAGCGTCCGTCCCTGCGCCAGCGCCACCAGCCCCTCGGCGATCTCGCGCGCGGTGGCGGCGTCGAGATGCGCCGTCGGCTCGTCCGCCAGGATCAGCCCGGCCTGCGGCGTCGCGGCCACCCGCGCCAGGGCCAGGCGCAGCGCCTCGCCGCCGGACAGGCCGGTGCCGCCCTCGCCGACCGGGGCGCTGCCGCGCCGGGCCGCGACCTGGTCCAGCCGGGCCATGCGTAGCGCCTCCGGCAGGCTGCCCGCGGCGGGCAGGGTTCGGCCCAGCGTGACGTTCTGCGCCAGCGAGCCCGCAAAAATATGCGGTGCCTGGCCGATCCAGGCCATCCGGGCGCGCAGTCCCGCGGCGGCTTGCGCGTCGAGCAGCCGGCCGTCGATCTCGATCCGCCCCGAATCGGGTGCGGCCAGGCCGGCGATCAGCGAAAGCAGCGTCGACTTGCCCGAGCCGCTGGGCCCGACCAGCGCCACATGCTCGCCCGGCGCGATGGCCAGGCTGAGGCGGCGCGGGCCGGGCTGCATTGCGCCGGCATGGCGAAAGCGCAGATCCTCAAGGCGCAGCGCCGTGGCGGCGGCGGTTGACGGGGCGGCGCCCTCGGCCTCGGCGCCGGGCAGCGCCATCCCCGGCGCGGCCGCCCGCTGCAAGGCGGCCATCCCGGCCTCGCCCGCCGCCTTGTCGTGCCAGACCGCCGACAATTCGCGCAGGGGCTCGAAAAAGGCCGGCGCCAGCAGCAGGATGAACAGGCCCTCGGCCAGCGTCAGCTTGTCGCCCCAGGCGCCGAAGGGCAGGTCGCCCAGCAGGTGGAAACCGATATAGACCGCGACCATCGCCACGCCGAGCGCCGCGAAAAGCTCCAGCACCGCCGAGGTCAGGAAGGCGATGCGCAAGACCGCCATGGTGCGCGCGCGCAGCGATTCCGCATCGGCCCTGACCCGCAGCGCCGTCGCCTCGATGGCGCCCAGGCTGCGGATGGTCGCCATGCCGCGCAGCCGGTCCAGCAGAAAGGCGTTCATGCCGCCGACCTCGATCATCTGCGCCTCGCTTGCCGCCTTGGCCTTCCAGCCGACCAGGACCATGAAGACCGGGATCACCGGCAGCGCCACCAGCAGCACCAGCGCAGCCGTCCAGGAAAAGGGCAGGATCGCCAGGAAGATGGCCAAGGGCAGCACCGCCGCCTTCAGCCGCGCGGGCCGAAAGCGTGCCAGCCAGGGCACGACGGCCTCGGCCTGTTCGGCGACGATGCTTGCCGCCTCGCCCGAGGGGATGCGCCCGGCATCCAGCGGCGAGCGCGCCGAAAGCGCGGCCACCGCCCTGCCGCGCAGGTCCGACAACTGCGCCCGCGCCGCGCGCCAGGCCAGCCTGCCGCCAAGCGCCTCGAGCCCGGCGCGCAGGAGCCCCAGGGCCAGCACGCCAAGCGCCGGCCCCACCAGCGATGCCGCGCCCGTTCCCGCGGCGATCCCGGCCACCGCAGCGGCCAGGATGCCGGCCTGCGGCAGCCACAAGAGCGCGGCCGCCACCGCCAGGGCGGGGGCAAGCCAGGATGCGGGGCGGACACCCTCTCCGTTGGCCGGAGGCGGGTGCCGAGGGGACCTTTCGGATTCGCGCATGGTGATGTCTTTTGGTTCGCGTCGGATGAGGCGACACTTTATATTCGAAGGGATGTATAAATGATGAAGCGGAGGGATGCAGCGAGACAACACGACGCATCCTTTGCTCGCCACCCTTGCATATATTCGCAT
>NZ_VCBQ01000212.1:0-3053 GCF_006386455.1 Paracoccus sp. FO-3
CAGGTTCAAATCCTGCCCCCGCAACCAAAGATAATTGCGAAACCTCCGTAGCACAAAGCGCGGAGGTTTTTGCGTTTCTACGCCCGGGCTTCCGCGATACCGCCATCCGACCCAGCAGGTTGTCCAGCGCCTCGGCCTCCGACAGGAAGTCGGGGTTCTTCTTGCCGGCAGCAAAGCGCAAGATGGCACCGAGATCGCCGCGCAGCACGATGGCCAGTTCGCCACCCTCCGGCACCAGCGTCACCTGGTCGACCAGCGAGCGCAGGATCTCCGCTGCCTGCGCGCGGCTGTCTTCGTGCTGCAGGTTCTCGGAAAGCTCCCCGATGCGTTGGGCATAAAGCGCCGCCATGTTCGGGTGCAGCAGGGGCGGCGGCTCGTCGGCATTGGCCAGTTTTGCGGTCAACTCGGCCTTGCGGGCTTCCAGCCGCTTCATGTCGTCGACGATGGCCTGGATCGGACCGCCGGCCTTCAGTGCCGCCAGCAGCTTCGACAGTTCCCGGTCGATACGGGGAAGCTCGTCGCGCATGGCGATCAGATCTGCGCCGCGCTCCATGCGCAGCCGGTTCACCTCTTTGGTGAACTCGGCGCAGAACTCGCGGAACAGCTCCGGCTCCATCAGGTGTTTCCTGAGCCCGTTCAGGATCGAGGCCTCGAGCGCGTCGCGGCGGATGTTGACCCGGTTGTCGCAGGTGCCCTTGTTGCGTGCCGTCGAGCAGCCCAGAAGATCCTTCGAGATCATCGAATAGCCGCCCCCGCAGCAGCCGCATTTGACCAGGCCGGCGAAGAGGTGCTTTGGGCGCCGCCGGTCGTTCAGCGGATTGCCTTCCGGCCGCGTGCGGGTCGAGAAGGCGAGTTCGCCCTGCCGCGCCTTGACCGCGTCCCAGAGGTTTTGGTCGACGATGCGCAGGTCGGGCACGTCCTAGATCACCCATTCGCTTTCCGGGTTGAGCCGCGAGACCCGGCGACCGGTGTCGGGATCCTTGACGAAGGACTGCCGGTTCCAGACCAGCCGGCCGACATAAAGCTCGTTGTTCAGAATCCCGGTGCCGCGTTCGCGGTTGCCATGGATGGTCGACGGCCCCCATTCCCGGCCCATCGGACCGGGCACGCCCTCGCGGTTCAGCGTCATGGCGATGGTGCGCGACGACAGCCCGGCGTTGTATTCGGTAAAGATGCGGCGGATGACGGCGGCCTGCGCCGCGTTGATGGTGCGGTCGCCGCGGATCGGCTCGCTGTGGGCGTCGAACTTCTTGACCACGTCGTAGCCGTAGGAGTTGCCGCCGCCGGACTTGCCGTCCTCGACCCGGCCACGCAGGCCCCGGCGGGTCTTGGCGGCCAGGTCCTTGATGAACAGCGCGTTCATTGTGCCCTTGAGGCCGATATGCATCTCATCGATGCGGCCCTCGGCCAGGGTCTCGATGGCCACGCCGGCGAAGGTCAGGTTCTGGTAAAGCGCCGCGATATCGGCCTGGTTGCGGCTGAGCCGGTCGAGGGCTTCCGAGATCACGACGTCGAAGCGCCGCTCGCGGGCATCCTGTTGCAGGCGCTGGATGCCGGGACGCATCAGCGAGGCGCCGGAGGTGGCGGCGTCCTCGTAGCTGCCGACGATCTGCCAGCCGGCGCGGGCGGCGCGTTCGCGGCAGAGCCGGATCTGGTCCTCGATCGACGAGGCCGATTGCAGGTCGGAGGAGTAGCGGGCGTAGATGACGGCGCGCAGGGTCATGGGCGGATCTCCGTGCGGAGGGGCAGGTCAATCGTCAGGCGCGCCGCGTTCGGCGGCGCGATCGGCGCGGGCGGCATCGCGGGCGAGCGCCCGGATGAGGGCGAGCAATTGGTCGTGATGCGGCGCGGGCTGCCGATTCCCGGCAAGGGCTTTGTCGGTGGTGTCAGCCGAAGGGGCCGAAGCAGAGGGGCCGGGAGAGGCCGAAGCGGCGGCCGCTTTTGCGGCGCCGTCCTTCCTGGCAATATCTCTCCGGTCTCGCACCATGGGCCGAGTTTCTCCCTGCGCCTGAGGGCAAGGCCCGTCGGCGTTCGATGATGATGATTCTGGGCGGGGATGAGCCCGCTGCTGCTCAGATGATCATAGGGCATGGGCACGGCTCTCTCAGGGCAAAACACGGCTCTCGTGTCATGTGAATGTGGATAACCAGCTGAAAATACGGAAATCTCACTCTCAAGAGGGGCGGGCCGGAGATGACTGTCGTTCCTGGATTTGCGCGACCACCGCATCTGGACCGGCCCACGAGGCAATAGCCGGGCGAAGCGGAACATCGGGCGCGAATTATCCGGATTTTTGGAATGCGCTGGCGGGACAATGATGCCCTCCAGCACACCGTGCCAAAAGACAGCACTCCGGGCGCCGCTGTCCTTCTCGCTCCTGCTGCGAGTTTGCGGAAACGTCGGATGTATTCCGGGTCTTTTGATTTTTTGGTTCCTGGTCTTTGCGTTCTTTCTTTTTTATCCCGTGGACATGGAGTGGGCGGCGGGCAGGGCCCGCCGCTGGGAGTGCTGTCTTTGTTTTTAAGGTTTTGAACTGGCGGCTTTGCCGCTCTCTTTGGTTTTTTGTCTTATGTTTACGGGGAGCACGCTTTGATGGGGTGATGCGTGATCCTCGGGGGGTGTCTCCCCTCTGTCTCTATTGCGGTTGCGGCGCGGGGCGCGCGTCACGGTCTTCGTCCGGTGCAGCATTGTCCACACGCGCGAGCCAGTCCTGCACCTCGGCGCGGTCCATGTCGCGCGATGCCATCAGGGCTTCGGCCATCTCCTCGAGCAGATTGCGATGGACGCTGAGGATCCGGACAGCACGCTTCTCGGCAGCCTCCAGTTCGCGGCGCACACGGAAAAGCATGTCGGGGTCAAGGGCGAGCAGGGTCTCGGGATCGGCGGTCCAGACCGGGCCGTGGCCTCCCAACCCGTATCGCATCTGGATTCCCGAAGCGATGGCGGTGGCCATTGCCAGATCGGAGTCGGCGCTGCCGCCCGCACCGGCCGAAACATCGCCGAGGATCAGACGCTCGGCGGCACGCCCGGCCAGCAATTGCACCAGACGATCC
>NZ_VCBQ01000213.1:0-2984 GCF_006386455.1 Paracoccus sp. FO-3
CGGACACTTAGAAGAAACGCATCGTCCTAACCGGCCCGTTTGAGCTTGATGGAGAGCGAGCCCTTGGAAATATCACGTCGCGCGAGGTCGAGTGCGCGGCGGCGCAGGATGGCGATGTTGGCGGGGCCGTTATCCTTACGGTTGCGGGCTGCGTCCTCCCTGAACGATACGTCAAGCTGCCAATGCAGGGCGTTTTCAATCCCCCAATGGGCACGGACGGCGGCCATGAAGGCGGCGGGTTCCCGCACCCATGACAGCGCAAAATAGCGGGTCTCGGTTTGCGCCTTTCCGGAGGTTTCTCTATGGGCCTCGATCCGACCAAATGCTTTCAGACCGGGGAATTCATGGTGCTCTGCCAGACCTTTGGCCGAAACCACCAGGCCCGAGCGGGTTTCCTTACGACCATGCCCAGTGTCCTGCTGCCGCACAGCCGGGTGGTCTGTCTCAGCCTTGCCGAAGCAGGATCGGGCGTCGGAGAGAAGGGAGTCCTGATTGGCTTTCAGTGCAAGGCAGTAGTCGCCTCCACCGTCCATAATCGCTGCAACCGTGCGGCGATTGCAGTGCAGCGCATCCGCGGTCACAACCTTGCCCTTGAGCGCGATCAGGCCCAGCACCTCAAGCCCTGCGTCCAGTTCGCGACCCTGATCGGCAGCCACTGTCGCAAGCGTCAGACGCAAGCGGGCGGCATAGGCGGACACCATCATCCGCGTCCGAGCGCTCTCCCCCCTGTCGCGTGCGCCACGCAACGCCTTGCAATCGATTGCGATGACATCCCCCTCACGCAGAAGGGCGGCGACGTCAGCCAGAACCCGTCCGAAGGCGGCATCAAGAGCCTTGGGGTCAATCATCCGAAACACGGCCGAGAACGTGTCGTGCGATGGAATGGCGTGTTTAAGTTTCAAGAAGCCGTTGAAAACACGCTCTTTCGCCCGACCAAAGGCCGCCATCTCGGCACAACTGGTCGCGCCGCAGAGCACGGAGACGAAGGCTATAACGAGAAGCTCTCCAAGGTCGTGTCGCGCGTTCTCGGCGCGAGGATCAGGAACGTCATCGAAGGCGGAAAGGAAGATGTCCATGGTCGCAGCGAGCTCCAAGAGATGAATCCCTCCTCCAGAATCGATCCCGCCCTGAGCTGCAAGAGGTTCAGATCAGGCAGTCAGTGCCAAATGTGATTCCCGTGTCCGGGATGAAACACCTATCTGATCATTGGTGAATTACCCCAGAGGTTCTCGCGGCAGCAATCGCCGATGCGAGCAATACCCATTTCCGGGTATTGCTCGCTTGGATGGAAGACCCGATACTCACAATCGATGGCCTGAAATTCACATAAAGGAGAATACTATGGATGCCTCGGAAGTTGACCTTTGTTATTTGTCTGCGTCAGAAGCTATTGCAGCGTTCAAAGCTAAGAAAGTCTCTCCAGTAGAGATCTTGGAAGCCCAGATAAAGAGAATTGAAGCAATAAATGGTCAAATAAATGCGCTAACCTATAGGTTCTTTGAGAAAGCACTCGAGCAGGCCCACAAGGCAGAAGCGCTATATGCTAAAGGAAATGCAACAAGACCGCTCGAGGGGATCACCTGCGCGATCAAAGATTTCCACGCAGTTAAAGGAGAAATCACTACTTTTGGATCAAAGGTGTACGAAGATTTTCGACCAGACCAAACTGCTCCTGCGGTAGAGCGATTGCTTGACGCCGGTGCGATTATGCACTGCCGAACAACAACGCCGGAATTCGCCTACAACGCGACCACGCACAGCCCGCTATGGGGGGTCACCCGCAATCCGTGGAACCCCGCGTATAGCCCAGGCGGCTCTTCTGGCGGTGCGGGTGCTGCTGTATCAGGCGGGATGACAACACTGGCCGACGGGACCGACGGAGGTGGTTCTGTTCGTATTCCTGCTTCCTGTTCAGGAATTTATGGGTTTAAGCCCCCTTTTGGGCGAAATCCAACTGATCGCGAACATCCCGAAGAAGCAGTCTTGCATTATGGCGGCTTGGCCCGCAGTGTTGCAGACTTGGTGCTGATGCAAAATGTCATGTCTGGGCCACACTTGGCGGACAAGAACACGCTCAGGGAAAAGCTAGTTCTTCCTGATCGATTTGAAGGCATCAAGGGTTGGAAAATCGCACTTTCGATGGATCTTGGATATTTTGAAGTTGACGAGCAAGTTCAGAAGAACACGCTGGCTGCAGCCGAAGTGTTTAGAAGCCTCGGGTGTACAGTTGAAGAGATCGATTTGGGCTGGGGAGAAGAAGCGTTTGACGCTTGGCTTGTGAACTGGGAAGGTCTATTTTTCGCGTTGGAAGGTGACAAGCTGGAAACATCGGCGAATATGCTGGACCCGTTTGTCAAGAAGATTCTGGAAAAAGGTCGAGGTCATTCGCTATCTCGGATGTATGGCGTAAAAAGAACTCAGTTTGAAATGTATGAGAAGCTGGGGCCGGTTCTGGAAAAATATGACATACTTATCGCTCCGACTGTAGCACTGCCTTCAGTAAAAGCGGATCATAATAATAATGGCCCACTTCAAATTAATGGGAAAGATGTTGACCCATATATGGGTTGGTTTATGACCTATCCATTCAACATGGTCAGCCAGGTTCCGATCATGAGCGTTCCAACAGGTTGGTGTGAAAAGACAAACGTTCCGACCGGCATGCAAATTGTCGGACGAACATTTGACGATACTAGAGTATTTCGTGCTTCTGCTGCATTTGAAGCGGCGACTCAGCCTTGGAAGAAGCGCCCCGACATATCTCGATGGGCCTGAGCTCACAACGGCCTGCAGGACACTATTTGAAATATTACCGCCCCAGCCTGGAGATTTGGGGCGGTATAATGTTCCGCCGCGATCAAAACTATGAAAGAGGTATTCGCCGTACCGCATCTTCCAAGTTTAAGAAACCTTGAAAAATCTCAAATGTTCTGCATGATCTTGTAGGGTTGGATTTAACCCCACATTCTCCAAGTAAGTCGCTG
>NZ_VCBQ01000214.1:0-2845 GCF_006386455.1 Paracoccus sp. FO-3
GCCCTGCCCGCGCCGGCCGGCAATGCCGAGGCGCCGCCGCTGCTGCTGTGGCGGCGGGGGGGTGCCGCGCTGGCCGCCGACCCCCAGGCGCCGGAGCCTGCGCTGGCGGCGATCTTCAGTTCAGGTTGACCTTGGAGCCCTTGACCGAGGTCTCGCCCGAGGCCTTCACGTCGATCTTGCCCGAGCCCTTGATCGTGATGTCCTTGCCCTCGATGGTGATGGTGCCGTCCTTCTTCAGCACGATGGCGGCCGAGCCGCAGGTCAGCGCGATCGAATCCGCCGCCACGACGGCCAGCGCCGCGCCCACGTCCAGCCCCATCTTGCCGGCGACCTTGTGCAATTCATCCGCGCCGACCGTGGTGGCCCGCTTGCCGGCGACGTCCAGCGACGAATCGCCGCCGACCTTCTCGACCCGGTTGCCGCCCGCCTTGTGGCTGCGGTTGCCGCCGACCTCGACGGTCTCGTTCCCCGCCACGTTGGTCGAGCGGTTGCCGCCCACCTTCCAGCCGTCATCCGAGGAGATGGCGTGATTCTGCCCGGCCAGAACCGTCACGCCGCGCGCGCCGACGATGGTGTTGGTCTGCGCCGCGCCGACATTGCGCGTCTCGGTCGCGGCCACGCTGTCCACCCGCGCCGCCTTGACGGTGACGGTCTGCACGCCGCCCACGGTCTGGCTGTGCGCGCCGTCGATGGCCTCGGTGGAACTGGCGGCGACATGGATCGTCTCGGTCGCGCCCACGTCCAGGCTGCGATGGCCGCCGACCTTTTCCGTATCGTCCACCCCGATCGAGACCTGGCGGTTCGCGCCGATGGTGGTGAACTTGTCGTTGCCCACGCTTTCGCGCCGGTCGTTGCCGATGGACTGGGTGGCGTCGTTGCCGACATCCTCGATCCAGTCATGGCCGATGCGGCGGGTCTCGTCGTTCTTGATCAGCTCGTTATGGTCCTTCTGCGCCTGGAAATACACCTCCTCGGCGCCGGCCTTGTCCTCGAAGCGCAGCTCGTTCCAGCCGCCGCCGCCGGGCGAGCTGTTGGATTTCCAGCCCGATTGCGTGGCATTGCCGGGCAGGCCATAGGGCGGCACCTGCTCGGCGTTGTAGACCCGGCCGGTGACGATGGGACGGTCGGCATCGCCGTCCAGGAAATCGACGATCACCTCCTGCCCGATGCGGGGGATCTGGATGAAGCCCCAGCCCGCCCCGGCCCAGGCCTGGCTGACGCGGACGAAGCAGCTGGAATGCGCATCGCGCCGGCCCTTGCGGTCCCAGAAGAACTGCACCTTCACCCGCGCATGTTCGTCGGTATAGATCTCGGCCCCCGCCGGGCCGACCACCACGGCAGTCTGCGGCCCGCGCATCGGCCGGCGCAGCGTGCGGCGCTCGGGGCGGAAGGGGATGCGCGCGGGCGCGCAGACCAGCCGGACGTGATAGCCCAGCGGATCGCGCCCCTCCTGCCCGGCGCGCTGGCCGGCGCGGACCTGGTCGTCCCACATGCGATAGCGGGCGGACAGCACCAGGTGGCGGTCGTTTTCCGCCTCGCGCGGGAAACCCGCCAGGGTGAAGCTGCGCCCCGGCCCCAGCGGCCGGGCGGTGCCCTCGGCCGCGACGCGCTCGAAGGCGGCCTGCGCCTCTTCCAGCCGGATGCCGGCCAGGCGGTCGCCGCGCCCCAGCTCCAGGTGCCGGCCGGGATAAAGATAAGCCTCGCGCCGGTCGCCGGCATGGCCCTCGGGCCGGCTCGCCGTCGCCATCAGGTCCGAGGACGGTTTCAGGAAATCGTAATCGGTCTGCGCGAAGCCGCCGATCCGCACCGAGGCGCGGGGCACCCAGCCGGTCAGGTAGTCGCCTTCGCGCGGCGCGCTGGGGCTGTCGGGCTCATAGGCGATCTCCCCGGCGCCCGGCGCAGGCTTCATCGCCGCATTGGCATCGGCCAGCACGGTGACATGGCCGTCCTGGGAATGCTCGAAGAAATAGAAGATCCCCTCCTCCTCCATCAGCCGCTGGAGGAAGTCGAGGTCGCTTTCCTCGAACTGGACGCAATAGTCGCGGGGCGGGTAGCTGCCCTCCAGCCGCTTGTCCAGCACCACGTCGGGATAGGCGCGCAGCACCTCGTCGATGATGTCGGGCACCGAGAGGTTCTGGAAGATGCGGTTGTCGGTCGCCAGGCTCGCGAACCACAGCGCCGGGCGCAGAAGCAGCCGGTAGAAGGCGAAATCGTCGCGAATCTCGGCCAGGCCGAACTCGGCGACATGGCCGTCGAAATGCCGCGGCTCGCTGTCCTCGGGGCCCTTGACGGCAATGGTGGCGCGGGTGCCCAGCACGTCGGCCGCCTTCACCTCCAGCGTCTTGGCCGACAGGCGCAGCTCGAAGGCGAAGGGGGCCGAGACCTGCTCCTCGCCCTCCATGCGCTCGAAGGTGACGGGCTCGCCTATGGCGGGAATGGCGACGGTGATCTCGCGGGCGGATGACATGCTGACCTCCTGCCGATTGCCGGGCCCAGTATGACGCAAGCCGGGCGGATTGGCGAATGATTACAGCACCTGCGGGCAGGCAAGCCCCGCCAGCAGGCGCCGGGCGGAAAGCGGGTTCAGCGGCCGTTCGAACCCCATCTCCAGAAACAGCCGCGCGCCTTCGGTGCGCAGGTCGATCAGGAAGCGCCGGCCGCCGTCGCGTTCGCGCAGCCGCAGGGGCGCCAGCAGGCGCATCAGCCCCCAGGGGCCGGGCTGCTGCAACCGGGCCGCGCCCTCGGGCGTGGCGAAGCTGACCTCGATCCCGGCGGCGGGATCGGCGCCCGGCCAGTCCAGCGCCACCGCATCCCCCGCCGCGCCCACCGGCCCGCCATCGCCGCC
>NZ_VCBQ01000215.1:0-2766 GCF_006386455.1 Paracoccus sp. FO-3
CAGCCAGAAAAATTTGCAACAGAGCCCTCGCAATCGGATCCTCGACCTCGCGCAGGCCCGTCAGATTGATGCCATCCTTGTCAGCGAGCTTTCCCGGTGGGGGCGCTCCACTCAGGATCTGCTCGATACCCTCAATCGGCTCGCAGGCTGGAAAGTCTCGGTCGTAGCCATGAATGGCATGACCTTCGAGCTCGACACACCTCATGGACGGATGATGGCCACCATGCTGGCAGGGATCGCCCAGTTCGAGCGCGACCTTCTCAGCGAGCGTGTGAAATCCGGTTTGGCCGCTGCCCGAGCGCGGGGCAAAAAGCTCGGCCGCCAACCTAGTCAGCGACCGAAGTCAGACAAGCTCGCCCCAAAGGTGCTCCAGGCCGTCGCAGAGGGTCGATCATATCGGTGGATTGCCCGTGACCTCGGCATCTCAAAAAACACCGTCACCGACATTGTCAGACGGCACCGCCAAAATGCCTTGTGATACGATCCTGCCCCCTACCGGAATCTACCCCAGCTTCGATGATGACCGGCATTCGCCCCTTCGCATGGATGGGCCGGATCAGCTCGTTTGCTTCAGTTGTGACCACGGTATGCCGAAGCTCCGTTTCGTCCTCTTCGATCAGCTCCGGGTTTTCCGCGCGCCAAAGGCCCGCGAAGGCGAAGGGCGGCCGTCCATCGGGATCTTCGCCGGTGAGCGCAAACCAGTAATCCGTCGCCGGCTGCCTGCCCTTGGTCTCGTTGAAGCTCGTGACCGGGACCAGGCAACGCCGATCCTCAAAGCTGCCTCGCCAGAGGCCGCTTTTTCGCAGCTTGTCGTCGCGCGCATTATTCCAGGCGGCGGGCTTGATCGGCTTGCCGGTTTTCTTCGACACCTGCGGCGTGAGAAAACCCCATCGCATTTCGATCAGCTCGCGCTTTCCGTCAGCATCGAGGCGCACCACCGGCGCAAGCCCCTTCGGGAATATCGCCGGCCTCGGTTCAGCGTTCCCGAGCCGATCAAGATCGGCCGAGACCTGAAACAGCCGGCGCATGGCCTCTGCCGTGGCGATGTTCGCATATAGATTGCACATTCCGCGCCCCTACAGTCCGGCCCATCCTCGGATCATCTTCGCCACGCGCAGGGCCTCCGCCCGGCGCAGGCTTTGATTTTCGATCCGTAGTGCCTTGAAGAAGGCACCTGTCAGCATCGGCCCTTTCTCGATGTTCTTCCGAACATAGAGCATGGCCGAGAGAAATTCTTCTGTCTCCACATCGCGATCCGCGCAGTCGGCCGCGGCCGTCTCGACAAGGGCAAGCACCTGGCGCAGCTCGCCCACGATCAGAATTTCTTCTGACCAATTGCCGCCGAAGGCCACATTCCGAAGCTGATCCTTGCGTTCCACCATGAGAACAAAATAAGAACAAAGGGCAATTCTCGACAAGCAGGATCGTGACGCATGACCCCGATGCGGTCTCTATACATTGATATGAATAGCTTTTTTGCCAGCGTTGAGCAGCAGGCCGATCCGTCGCTGCGGGGTAAGCCCGTTGGCATTACCGCTATCAGCGCCGAATCGGGAGCTTGTGTCGCGGCGTCCTATGAGGCCAAAGCCTTCGGCGTCAAAACCGGAACGCGCGTCTACGACGCGCGCCGGTTGTGCCCAGGCATCATTTTCCGCCCGAGCCGCCACCGCCTTTATGTTCGCGTGAACCAGAAGATCGCCGGCGTCATCGACCAGATCGCAGAGCTTCAGGCCGTTCGCTCCGTCGATGAATTTCAGGTCGGCCTCGGCGGCCCGACAGCGGATCTGCCGGCGGCCCTCGATCTCGGCCGCCGCCTGAAGGCCGCGATCCGCGAACAGGTCGGATCGGAGCTGCGCTGTTCCGTGGGCATCGGGCCGAACCACCTGCTTGCGAAGATCGCCGGCAAGCTCGAAAAACCGGACGGCCTGCAATGGCTTGCCCCCGAAAACATGCCCGACCGTATCGCGCATCTGTCGCTTGACGATCTGCCGGGGATTTCGCACGGCATCAAAGCCCGGTTGCAGCGTGCAGCCGTTTGGGGCGTCGCGGAACTCTATGCGCTCGATCCTCGCCACGCACGGCAGATTTGGCGCTCCGTCGAAGGTGAGCGTTTCGTTCGAGCCTTGCAGGGCATGGATATTCCGCTCTTGCCGACGCAGCGAAATGGCTACGGCAACTCGAAGGTTCTCGCTCCGCAGTATCGACGGCCCGATGCCGCGCGCCTGGTTGGGCGTTGGTTGACCGAAAAAGCCGTCGAGCGGATGCGCCGTGACGGGTTTTGCGCCCGGCGGTTTTCCCTCATGATCCGTCTTCCTGAAGGCCGCGGCTGGTCCCGCGCGAAAACCCTGACGCCGAGTCAGGATTCCGCGATTTTCCTGAAGCTGTTCGAAGCCGAATGGGCGCAGTTTCGCCATGAGCGACACGGCTATGTGCTGTCGATCGGCGTTCACCTGGGCGAAGTGATCCCGCTTTCCGAACGGCCGGGCGAGCTGTTCCTACCGCTGGCGCCGGGTGAGCCGAACAAGCGGGAAAAACTGGCGGCAACCATCGACCGGATCAATCGCCGGTTTGGTCAGAGGGTCGTCAGCTATGGGGTGCATCAGGATCATCCGGGGTTCTTCGAGAAGGGGTAGTTTCATGGCGAATCCCGGTCGTTCGTGACCTCGTGCGGTTGCTCGAGGACACGCCCGCCCAGGACCGCGCCCTAGGCTCCGGCCGGCAAGCGGCCNCAGGTGCGCCGCCCGCCGTCTCGTCCCGAGCCACCGG
>NZ_VCBQ01000216.1:0-2740 GCF_006386455.1 Paracoccus sp. FO-3
CATGCCCGCCGCCAGCAGCACGAACATGAGAAGGACGATGATGGTGGCGATCATTCGTGATGTTCCTTGATTTCGACGCCGGTGGTGTGATCGACGACATCGGGATCGGATCCGCGCAGCAGCAGGGTCAGGGCATGGGCGCAAAGGCGCACCACCAGCAGGGCGAAGCCCAGCACGATGGGCAGCTGCGACACCCAGGCCGGCCAGGTGATGTAGCCGGGCAGGAATTCGTTGCGGGTATAGGCATGGGCCATCTCGCCCCAGGCGCCATGGGCGACGACGGCGAAGATCGCAGCGCCCAGCAGCGACCACAGGATGTCCAGCAGGCGGCGAAGCCGCGGTGCCATGATGCTGCGGAACAGGTCGATATTGATGTGGTCGNCTGTTGGAACGTGGCCGAGATCGCGAAATAGGTCGCGGCGATCATCAGGTAATAGCTGATCAGTTCGAAGGCCCAGGGCAGCGGCGCGTGAAAGGCATAGCGCGAGAACGCGTCATAGGACACGATGAACATGATCAGCGTGACGCATATGACGGCAAGCGCAAGCCCCAGCCGTTCCAGTGATATGATAACCTTTCCCATTTCTCCTCCCATGTGCCGCCAGCCGGGACGGCGCCGATTTTTCAGATGACCCGGCCTTGCGGCCCGCGCGCGCAAGCGAAGCCCGATCGGCCCCTTTTCTCCTGGTCCGATGATTTCCGGCTTGTGTCCGATAGGGTTGCCCGCGATCGGCGGGCATCGGATCCGGGGTAGATGCGGCCGATTTTACATCCGCAGCCGCGTTTCCCGCAAACCTTCCCAAAGGCATCATCGCCGAAGCGGGACGTCCCATAGGGAAAGGCTATGGTTTTGGCAGACGCATAGCCAATCCCATGGCCGGCCCCTCAGGCATAGGGGTTCGCTGCCTGTCCGGTGGTGCTGATGACGGTGGTGCGGGTTTCCAGGTAGGGGTCGAGCGCGTCGATGCCGTTCTCGCGCCCCCAGCCGCTTTGCTTGAAGCCGCCATAGGGCAGCGACCAGCGCACGTAGCGATAGGTATTGACCCAGACGCTGCCGGCCTCGATCCGGTTCGAGACCCGATGCGCCCGGCCCAGGTCGTTGGTCCAGAGCCCCGCGGTCAGGCCGAAGGGCGTGTCGTTGGCGATCTCGATCGCCTCTTCCTCGCCGTCGAAGGGGATCAGCGCGGCGACCGGGCCGAAGATTTCCTCGCGGGCGATGCGCATCTGGTTGGTCACGCCGGCATAGACCGTGGGCTCCACGAAATAGCCGCCGGCCAGGTCCGGCCGGTCGATCCGGCGGCCCCCGGCCAGGAGTTCGGCGCCCTCCGCGCGGCCGATCTCGAAATAGGACAGGGTCTTGTCCAGCTGCTGCTGGCTGTTCTGCGGCCCCATCCGGGTCGCCTCGTCCATCGGCATGCCGACGCGCACGGTGGCGGCACGCTGGCGGAACATCTCGGCCACGCGGTCGTAGACCGGGCGCTCGACCAGAACGCGCGACCCCAGCGCGCAGCTTTGCCCGCAATTCGTCCAGGCCGAGGAGGTGGCCGAGTTCAGCGCCTGCTCCAGGTCGGCATCGGCAAAGATGATATGCGGTGCCTTGCCGCCCAGCTCGAAGGTAAAGCGCTTCAGGCTGTCGGCGCCGGTCTTCAGCATGCGCTTTGCGGTCGCCCCCGAACCGGTGAAGGACACCTTGTCCACGCCCGGATGGCCGACCAGGTGGTCGCCGATCTCGTGCCCGTGGCCGGGGACGATGTTCAGGACGCCCGGCGGCAGGCCCGCACGCTCGGCGATGCGGCCCAAGAGCAGGGTCGAGACCGGCGTGGTTTCGGCCGGCTTCACCACCAGGGTGCAGCCGGCGGCCAGCGCCGCGCCCAGCTTCAGGCAGATGGTCATCAGGGGCGCGTTCCAGGGCGTGATCGCGGCGACCACGCCGACCGGGACGCGGGTGGTGAAGCAATGCACGCTGTCGTCCATCGGCACCGTGGTGCCCAGCGTCTTGTCGGCCAGCGAGGCGAACCAGTGATACCAGGCCACCTCGGCGCCCAGGTCGGCGCGGGCATCGACGATCAGCCGGCCGCTGTCGCGGACCTCATGCTCGATGATCTCGGGGATCGCCTCGCGGAAGGCCTCGGCAAAGCGGCGCAGCATGGCCGCGCGCTCATGCGCCGGCATCCGCCGCCAGGGGCCGCGAAAGGCGGCGCGGGCGGCCTCGACGGCGCGGTCGACTTCCTGCTTGCCGGCAAAGGCGACCAGCGCCCAGGGCCTGCCGGTGGCGGGGTCGATGCTGTCCACCAGCGCGCCGTCGATCGGCTTCACCCATTCGCCGTTTATATAGAGATGCTCGAAACGCTCTGGTTCCGTCGCCTTGGCCATGTCTTTCCTCCCCGATGCCGGGCGCGAATCCTGCCGGACGAACCGCAGGTGAATCTGCGCGGGATTTTAGGGACGGGGTTTTGCCCTAGGCAAGCATCCTGCCGAAAGGCTGCGGAAGTCATAGGGATATTCATGACGAGATATAGAAAAACCCAATAACCAGGCAGCGCTGGGAAAGGAGCCTCAGAAAATTTCCCATGAATAACAGCTGGTTGGATTTTCGATGTTCCGCCGGCCAGCCAATTCGATTTTCTCGAATTGCCGTTTCAGGAAACGCAAGTTGGTTCCTGGGCCGCGTCTGCCTAGCTTGCCCTCAACGCGGCCTGGCGGATCGCCCGGTCGCCTTACTGTGGATTTAGGAGGATGG
>NZ_VCBQ01000217.1:0-2730 GCF_006386455.1 Paracoccus sp. FO-3
CGAAAGAAGATGGGGCATCGGCGGCCTGCTGTCGTCGGGGTGATGCACAGGCTGCACCGCGGCACCCGGCCGGTCAAGCGGCTTTCGTTTCCGGGCGGATCACCGCGATCCGAACATCGACGCCGGTTCCCCGCCCTGCAAGGAACGCTTGCGCGCGAAGCCGGATCGCATAGAGTGATCGCCATCCAGCCGATGGAGAGCCCGGTGGCGCTCAGCATACGCCAGAACGAGATCCTCGAACTTGCCCGCGCCGAGGGGCGGGTGCTGGTCGAGGACCTGGCGCAACGCTTCGACGTGACCTTGCAGACCATCCGCCGCGACCTGGGCGAGATGGCGGGGGCGGGCCTTCTGGACCGCGTGCATGGCGGGGCGGTGCCGCGCGCCGGCGCGGTCAACCTGGGCTATGAGGCCCGGCGGCGCATGAATGCCGAGGCCAAGGCCGCCATCGGCGCGGCCTGCGCGGCGGAAATTCCCGACAATTGCAGCCTGATCCTGAACCTGGGCACCACGACCGAGGCGGTGGCCCGCGCCCTGATCCATCATTCCAACATCACCGTCATCACCAACAACATGAATGTCGCCAATATCCTGCTGGCCAATCCGGGCTGCGAGATCATGGTGACGGGCGGCACGCTGCGGCGCTCGGACGGCGGGCTGGTGGGGGAGCTCACCACCCAGTTCTTCGAGCAGTTCAAGGTGGATTACGCGGTCATCGGCACCTCGGCGCTGGACCATGACGGCGACCTGCTGGACTTCGACCTGGCCGAGGTGCGGGTCAGCCGCGCCATCCTGCGCCAGGCGCGCCGCGCCTTCCTGGTCACCGACCATTCCAAGATCGGCCGCCCCGCGCCGGCCCGCATCGCCAGCCTGTCCGAATTGGATGCGATCTTCACCGACCAGCCCCTGCCCCAGGACCTGCACCGGCGCTGCACGGAATGGCACACCGAAGTGCGGCTCTGCCCCCCGGCCGGCCAGATCGCGGACACCTGACCCCCTTGGGCCA
Organism: Paracoccus sp. FO-3; assembly: GCF_006386455.1. Lineage (NCBI taxonomy): Bacteria > Pseudomonadati > Pseudomonadota > Alphaproteobacteria > Rhodobacterales > Paracoccaceae > Paracoccus > Paracoccus sp. FO-3. Next base: position 1,004 of record NZ_VCBQ01000217.1, read on the forward strand.
GCCCGGCACGAATGGCCGACCAGCGCCGTGGATGACCGGATTCGCCAGTTCAAACCTGACCCTCCGGCGGTTGCGCGTGGCGATGAACCGGCCTCGCAGCCCGGACGATGCCCTAGCGGCCGCCCCTTGCGCCGGGTTCGGGCGAAAGGGCCGGGACCGGCATCCTTCGAAACCGGCCGGATCGAAGCGCAAGGCCCAGGCGCAGGTCGGGACAGGCCCCTTTCTGCACTACGGCCCGGCGGCGGGAACCCGGCGGCGGGACGGCCGGCTCAATCCTCTTCGCACATCTGCCGCAGCGCCAGTTCGATCTCGTGGCGGATCATCTGTTGCAGGTTGCGGCTGAGACGGTTGCCGATCTCGCCCTGAAGCTCCTGCCGGATCGCCTCGCGGATCATGCCGCGCAGGTGGGTGCCCTTTTGCGCATCCTTGTCCTGGGGCGCGAAAAGATGCGGCTCGCCGGTGTCGCGGGCCAAGGCTTCGGCCGCCTGCGCCTCGGCAGCCGGGTTGATAGGGGTCACGGAAGCATTCGCATGCAGCATGGTTTCCTCCATTTGCAGGATGGTGGTGGTCGGCGCCTCGGGCGAAGGGCCGGGGGGTTGGATGGTGGCTTCGATGTCGGCATGATCCGCCGCGGCTTCGGCGGCATCCACCCGCCCTGCCCGTGCCTCGGGCGCGGCAGGTTCCTCGGCCGGCGGCATGCGCAGCCAGTCGCCGAATATCCGCGGCTCCGGCGGAACGCCGGCTTGCGGGTCATTCACGGGCTCGGCCGCGACCAGGATACTGCTGTCCAGCACCAAGGGGGTGATTCGCGCCGAGGATGCCGGTCGGGGCAGCGGCGCAGTCTGCGCCGGCGGCGCCTCGTCCTGGGCCGGCGGCGCGTTCAGCGCCTGGTCCGGGATGCGGCAGCCCGCCCCATCCTGGGCGATGAGCCGGCGGATCGAGGCCAGCACGTCGCCGACATTGTCCGAGCCGGGGCCCGGCGCCGGTTGGCGCATCACCTCATGCTGCATGATGCGCCCCCCGGATCGAGGGCGGCGGCGTCAGTCCCTGCCGAGCGCGCGCAAGACGCGGTCGAGGCTTTCGCCCTGCCTGCTGGTAAAGGGTGCGTCCTGCACCGCATTGTAATAGGCCGATGGGTCATAGGTCGGTATCCCCAGTTTCAGGTTTTCCACCGTCAACAGACCCATAGCAGCCAGAAGTTGATAATGTGCTAATTGCAGATTGGCCTCGGCCGAGATTTTGTTCGCCCGCGCCTCGAGCAGCAATTGTTCGGCGTCCAGCACGTCCAGCGTCGTGCGCGCGCCCAGCGTCGCCTCTTCGCGCACGCCTTCGTAGGCCTGCTGCGCGGCGACGATCTGCTCGTCGATGGCACCGATCTGCGCCCGTGCCACGTCGATTCCCGCCCAGGACCGGCCGACCGCCTCGTCGACCTGGCGCGAAACCTGAAGCAGCCCGGCCCGCGCCTCGTCCCGCCGCGCCATCGCCTTGCGATGGGCCGAGGGCAGCCGCCCGCCGGAATAGATCGTCTGCGACAGGCTGAGCGAGGCGCCCAGCGTGTTGCGGGTCGATTCCTGCTGGCTTTGAAGCGACAGTTCGCGCGACCGGCCGATGCTGGCCTGGCCGGTCAGCGTCGGGTTGCGCTCGGCCGCGGCGGCGGCGACGCCCAGCTCGGCGGCGGCGGCCAGGCGCTGCGCCTGCAGGATCGCCGGGTGGCTGCGCTGGCCGAT
>NZ_VCBQ01000218.1:0-2677 GCF_006386455.1 Paracoccus sp. FO-3
CGCGGCATTGTGTCGCCCGCCGCCGCAGACCAGGACCAGCCCCGGCGCCCGCTCCAGGGCCGCCACCCCCGCCGCCACCGCCGCGGCCGCGGCGTGGGTCAGCGTCGCCGCCGCATCGGCGTCCGAAAGCCCCGCCACCTCGGCCGCAAGCGTGGGGAAAGCGTCGCGGTCCAGCGACTTCGGCAGCGGCCGGGCGAAATGCGGATGTTCCAGGAAGCGGGCGACGACGCCCTCGTCCGGCCTGCCCTGCAAGGCGAGCCGCCCGCCCTCGTCCCGCGCCAGCCCGCGCCGGGCGCGCATCAGGTCGTTCACGGGCGCATTGGCCGGGCCGGTGTCGAAGGCGATGCAGGCCCCCGGCGCCTCGGGCGCCCCGGCGGCGGGATCGACCCAGGTCAGGTTGCCCACGCCGCCCAGGTTCAGGAAGGCCACCGGCGCGCGCGGCAAAAGCCCCCGCCCCATCGCCCATTCCGCGCAGGCCCAGTGGAAGAAGGGCGCAAGCGGCGCCCCCTCGCCGCCTTGNGACCACCGGCCGGCCCAGCTGCGCGGCCAGCGCCGCGCCCGAGCCCGCCTGATGCGTGCCGCGCCCCCCCGGATCATGCGCCAGCGTCTGGCCGTGATAGCCGACCAGTTCCGCCTCGGGGAACCCTTCGGCCAGCGCGGCATGGGCGGCGACCGACAGCGCGGCGGCATCCGCCACGTCCGGCCCGCCCGGCCATTGCCCCAGCGCCGCGTGCAGCAGGCCGGATTCGTTGCCGGAATAGGCGCGATAGGCGCTGCGGCCGAAACCGGCGATCCGCGTCCCGTCGGTCTCGATCATCGCCGCGTCCACCCCGTCCAGCGAGGTGCCCGACATCATCCCCAGCGCTTGGATCATCCTGCTTTCCCTTCGGCCCTTCCCCCGGTATATCCGCGCCAGTCGAAAGGAAAAGCCCATGACCTACCGTGCCAAATCCGATTTCCTGAACGTGATGATCGAGCGTGGCTACCTGGCGGACTGCACCGACATGCAGGCGCTGGACGAGGCCCTGATCGAAGGCCCGGTGACGGCATATATCGGCTATGACGCGACGGCGGCCAGCCTGCATGTCGGGCACCTTCTGAACATCATGATGCTGCGCTGGTTCCAGAAGACCGGCAACCGCCCGATCACGCTGATGGGCGGCGGCACCACCAAGGTCGGCGATCCCAGCTTCCGCAGCGAGGAACGCCCGCTGCTGACCCCGGACGCGATCCAGTCCAACATCGACGGCATGCAGCAGGTCTTCGCCCGCTACCTCGACTATGGCGACGGCCATGCGATGATGCTCAACAATGCCGAATGGCTGGACAGCCTGAACTACCTCGACTTCCTGCGCGACATCGGCCGGCATTTCAGCGTCAACCGCATGCTCAGCTTCGAATCGGTCAAGTCGCGGCTCGACCGCGAGCAATCGCTGAGCTTCCTCGAATTCAACTACATGATCCTGCAGGCCTATGACTTCCTCGAGCTTTACCGGCGCTACGGCTGCCGGCTGCAGATGGGCGGCTCGGACCAATGGGGCAATATCGTCAACGGCATCGACCTGACCCGCCGGGTGCTGGATGCCGATATCTGGGGCCTGACCTCGCCCTTGCTGACCACCTCGGACGGGCGCAAGATGGGCAAGTCGGCCGGCGGCGCGGTCTGGCTCAACGGCGCCATGCTGTCGCCCTACGAATTCTGGCAGTTCTGGCGCAACACCACCGACGCCGATGTCGGCCGGTTCCTGAAACTCTACACCGAGCTGCCGGTCGAGGAATGCGACCGCCTCGGCGCGCTTTCGGGCTCCGAGATCAACGCGGCCAAGATCATCCTGGCCAATGAGGTGACGACGCTGCTGCACGGCGCCGAGGCGGCGGCCTCGGCCGAGGCGACCGCGCGCGAGGTCTTCGAGCAGGGCGGCGCCGGCGGCGATCTCGAGGTGGTGACGGTCAGCGCCGACGCGCTGGCCTCGGGCCTGACCGTGGTGCAGCTGCTGGCGCAGACCGGCATCACCGCCTCGGGCAAGGAGGCCAAGCGCCTGATCGCCGAAGGGGGGCTGCGGCTCAACAACGAAGCCGTCAGCGACCCGCAGCTGGCGGTCGACGCGGCGCTGATCGGCGACGGGCTGAAGGTCTCGGTCGGCAAGAAAAAGCACCGCATGGTGCAGCTGGGATAGGCGCAAGCCGGGCCGGGCCGGGCCGGGCCCCTCCCCGGCCCGCCCCTCACGGCCGCGTGCAACGCGCGGCCCGGCGCTTCCCTTGCCTGCGCATCTCGCCTAACCTGCGGCGCAAAGGAAAGGCCCATGCATGAGCAGCTATGAATACACCGTCATCCCCGCCCCCGCGCGCGGCGAAAAGACCAGGGGCGCGCGCAGCGGCATCGAGCGTTTCGCCGCCACCCTCGCCGATGTCCTGAACGAGATGGCCCGCGACGGCTGGGACTATGTCCGCGCCGAAACCCTGCCGGCCGAGGAACGCTCGGGCCTGACCAGCCGCACCACGGTCTATCACAACCTGCTGGTCTTCCGCCGCCCGCTCGCCCAGGCCGAAGAGCGGCCCACCGCCGCAACGCAGCCGCAGCCGGCCCCAGCCGAGTCCCAGCCGGAACCCGAGCCCCCCGCCCGCGGCCCGTTCAGCCAGCCGATGCGGGCGGCGCCGAAACCCGCGGCCCCGGCCG
>NZ_VCBQ01000219.1:0-2647 GCF_006386455.1 Paracoccus sp. FO-3
CCGGCGGCGGGCTGGCTGGTGCTGGCCGCGGCGGTGGCGGCGGCGCAGCTTTGGCTGGCGCGCCGGGCCCTGCGGGCGCTTGGCGGCCAGACCGGCGACGTGCTGGGCGCCATGCAACAGGCGGGCGAGACGGCCGGGCTGGTGGCGCTGGCCGCCCTTGCCTAAGCGCCGTTACGTCGCGTCGCCTTTTTCTTGACGGGTTTTTGCACTTCACTCATACCAAACGGCTACATGAAAGGTGGGGATTATCCGCCGCCGCCACGGCAAGGGGCGGCCATTGTTTTGGGGAGGTTTTTCATATGGGTGCCCTGCTGGGGCTTTCTCGCGGCATCGACCGCGTCAATTCGGTCATCGGCCGCGGCGCAAGCTGGCTGATCCTGGTCGCCGTGCTGGTCAGCGCCGGGAATGCGGTCATCCGCAAGGTGCTGAACACCTCGTCCAATGCCTGGCTGGAGTTGCAATGGTATCTCTATGGTGCCGCCTTCCTGGGCGCCGCGGCCTATACGCTGAAGGAGAACGAGCATATCCGCATCGACATCATCTATGGCATGTGGCGCCGCCGCCGCCAGCACTGGATCGACCTGATCGGGCATGTGTTCTTCCTGATGCCCTTCGTCACGCTGATGATCTGGTATCTCTACCCCTGGGCGATGCGCTCCTACTACCGCGGCGAGGTCTCGACCAATGCCGGCGGGCTGGTGCTGTGGCCGGCCAAGATGCTGCTGCTGGCCGGCTTTGTCATGCTGTTCTTCCAGGGCATTTCCGAGATCATCAAGAAGATCGCCGTCATGCGCGGCATCATCGAGGATCCCAACCCCTTCGTCTCGGCCCATGAGGCCGCCGCCATGGAGGGCGAGATCATGGTGCGCGAGATGACGGCCGCGATCGAGGACGAGACGAAGGACGGGGAGTCCCGCAAATGATGATCTTCATCGCGCAGAACATGGCGCCGATCATGTTCGCCTCGCTGGTGATCTTCCTGCTCTTCGGTTATCCGGTGGCTTTCGCGCTGGCGGCGAACGGGCTTTTGTTCTTCGTCATCGGCGTCGAACTGGCACCGCTGTCGGGCGGCAACATCAACCTCAGCTGGCCCCTGCTGAACGCCATGCCCGAGCGGTTATGGGGGGTGATGTCGAACGAGACATTGCTGGCCATCCCCTTCTTCACCTTCATGGGCATCGTGCTGGAGAAATCCGGCATGGCCGAGGATCTGCTGGACACGGTGGGCCAGCTTTTCGGCCCGATCCGCGGCGGCCTGGCCTATGCGGTGATCATCGTCGGCGCACTGCTGGCGGCGACGACCGGCGTGGTCGCGGCCTCGGTCATCGCCATGGGGCTGATCTCGTTGCCGATCATGCTGCGCTATGGCTATGACCGGCGCATCGCCTCGGGCACCATCGCGGCCTCGGGGACGCTGGCGCAGATCATCCCGCCCTCGCTGGTGCTGATCGTGCTGGCCGACCAGCTCGGCCGTTCGGTGGGCGACATGTACAAGGGCGCGCTGATTCCCGGCCTGGTGCTGACCGGGATCTACATGCTCTATATCTTCGTCATGTCGTTCATCCGGCCGAACAGCCTGCCGGCCCTGCCGAAAGAGGCGCGGACGCTGGGCTCGGGCGTCACCTCGCTGCTGGTGGCGCTGGCGCTGACCGTGGGCATGGCCTGGCTGGCCTTCCGCTGGCTCTACCCGACCCATGGCAAGGATGCCGATATCCTCGCCCCCTCGCTGGCGGTGATCGTGATCTATGTGCTGGCGTTGCTGGACCGGGCGTTGAAGATCAACCTGATGTCGCGGCTGGCGCAGCAGGTCGTCATCGTGCTGATCCCGCCGCTGGCGCTGATCTTCCTGGTGCTGGGCACGATCTTCCTGGGCATCGCCACCCCCACCGAGGGCGGCGCCATGGGTGCGGTCGGCGCGCTGCTGCTGGCCGGGGTCAAGGGGCGGCTCAGCTATGACGTGATCCGCCAGGCGCTTCTGGCGACGACGCGGCTGTCGGCCTTCGTCATGTTCATCCTGATCGGGGCGCGGGTCTTCTCGCTGACCTTCTACGGCGTGAACGGGCATATCTGGGTCGAGCATCTGCTGACCTCGCTGCCCGGCGGCGAATACGGCTTCCTGATCGCCGTGTCGGTGCTGGTCTTTTTGCTGGCCTTCTTCCTCGACTTCTTCGAGCTGGCGTTCATCATCGTGCCGCTGCTGGCGCCGGCGGCGCAGGCGATGGGCATCGACCTGATCTGGTTCGGCGTGCTGCTGGGGGTGAACATGCAGACCAGCTTCATGCACCCGCCCTTCGGCTTCTCGCTGTTCTTCCTGCGCTCGGTGGCGCCGAAATCGCCCTATCGCGACAAGGTGACGGGGCAGATGATGCAGCCGGTGACCACCGGGCAGATCTATTGGGGCGCGGTGCCCTATGTCTGCATCCAGCTGGTCATGGTCGCCATCGTCATGACCTTCCCCGGACTGGTCATGCACTACAAGGGCGCGCCGGTCGATACCTCGAACGTCAGGATCGAGATCCCCTCGGGCGGCGGGCTTGGCGGCCTCGGCGGGCTGGGCGATCCTTTCGGCCAGCCGGCCGCGCCCGGAACCGCTGCGCCGGGCGGCATTCCCGCGCCGGGCGGCCTGGGCGGGGCGCCGAACTTCGGC
>NZ_VCBQ01000022.1:0-62432 GCF_006386455.1 Paracoccus sp. FO-3
CGCGCCTGCGGGCCAGCCCGCGCGGCTGCGGCTGACGCTGGACCGGGCTGGGCGGATCGAGGTGACGCGCGGCCCATTGCCGCAGTCGCGGCCGGAGTGGCGGCNGCTCGGACGATCCGTGGCTGCGGCTCAAGACCACGCGGCGGGCGCAGTACGACGCCGCCCGCGCCGCCCTGCCCGAGGGGATCGAGGAGGCGGTCTTCCTGAACGAGCGCGGCGAGGTCTGCGACGGCACCATCACCACGGTCTTCTTCGACCGCGGGCAGGGGATGCGCACGCCGCCCCTGTCCTGCGGGCTTTTGCCGGGCGTGCTGCGCGCCGGGATGCTGGCCGAGGGCACCTGCCGCGAGGAACTGCTGAGGGCCGAGGATCTGCCGCGCGTCCGGCTGTGGGTCGGCAATGCGCTGCGCGGCCTGATCCCCGCCGCCTGGGCGGGCTGAGCCGGTCAGGCCAGCGCCGCCAGCTCGCGTGCGGCGCGCTGCAGCGCCGGCAGATGCGTCATTGCCGTTTCCAGCGACATGCGCTGCACCGGCGCGTGGAAGGTCACGGCGGCCAGAACCCGGCCGCGCGCATCCAGCGCCGGGACCGAGATGCCGACCATGCCGGGAATGAACTCCTGGTCGTCGACGGCATGGCCCTGTTCGCGCACCCGCGCCAGCTCCTCGCGCAGGCTTTTGGCCGAGGCGAAGGTGTTCGGCGTATGCGGCTGCAGCCGGGCATGGCGCAGGAAATGCTCGACGCTCTGCGGGTTCATGAAGGCCAGGCAGACCTTGCCGGCCGCGGTGGCATGCAGCGGGATGCGGGTGCCCAGCCGGATCACCAGCCGCAAGGGCCAGGTGGTCTCGACCCGGTCCACATAGACCAGCGTGTCCCCTTCGGGGATCGAGATCGAGCAGGTCTCGCCCACGGCGGCGAACAGTCGCACCAGCACGTCGTGGCGCGGCAGGTCGTATTGGCCGGCATGCATGACGCCCAGCATCATCTGCCGCAGCTTGAGGCCGGGCAGGTAGCTGCGCCCGTCGAGCTGGCGCGACAGGTAGCCCTCTTGCTCCAGATGGGCGACCAGGCGGTGGATGGTGGGCTTGGGCAGGCCCAGGGCGGCATTGATCTCGGTCGCGGTCATCGGGCGGGCCTCGCGCGCCAGCACTTCCAGGATCTGGAGGTTTCGCAGGCTGGGCGGCACAGGGGAATTGTCTTGGAACTCTTGCATGGCCTGGAACCCGATCACTTCACCGTCCTTTTTACCGCAGGACGGCCCGAGGTCCAGACGCCAAGGCCGGGCAAGGCCGCTTGTCCCCTTGCCGCGGCGTAGCATTTGCGTTGCCCGAGCGTCATCCATGGGTTAGGAACCGCGACTCACGGGCCCGGCGCTCTGGTATCGGGGGCCGGGCGCATTATATCCGGGGTGACTGCGACGCGGGCAGAGTGGGGGGACCGAATGCTCGATCTGACGACCATCCGCAGCGAGCTGGGCTCGCATTACGATCTCGAGCCCTCGCTCGAGCTGGCCGAGCGCATGGCCGATATCCATGCCCGGATGGGTCGCGTCATGCCCTGGCCCGACTGGGCGATCCATGCCCCCTATGTCGCCGCGATCAACAAGCTCAAGAAGGAACGCGGCGCCGTGGTGCTGGCGCATAACTACATGACGCCGCAGATCTATCACGGCATCTCGGACGTGGTGGGCGACAGCCTGGCGCTGGCCATCGCCGCGACCAGGGTCGAGGCCGAGGTGATCGTGCAATGCGGCGTGCATTTCATGGCCGAGACCTCGAAGATCCTGAACCCGCAAAAGACCGTGCTGATGCCCGACATGGCGGCCGGCTGCTCGCTTGCCGAAAGCATCACCGCCGAGGGCATCGCCGAGATGCGCGCCCGCTATCCCGGCGCGCCGGTGGTCAGCTACGTCAACACCACCGCCGAGGTGAAGGCGGCGTCCGACATCTGCTGCACCTCGGCCAATGCGGCGCAGATCGTCGCGGCCATGGACAGCGACACCGTCATCATGACGCCCGACAAGTGGCTGGCGCAGAACGTCGCCAACAAGGTGCCGCAAAAGCGCATCGTCTGGTGGGACGGCGCCTGCATCGTGCATGAGCAGTTCACCGCGCAGGACCTGCGCGACTTTCGCGACTGGAATCCGGGGCTGAAGATCATCGCCCATCCCGAATGCCCGCCCGATGTGGTGGCCGAAGCCGACTATGCCGGCTCGACCGCCAATATCCAGGGCTGGGTCGAGACCGAGCGGCCGAAGCAGGTGATGCTGGTCACGGAATGCTCGATGGCCTCGAACATCTCGGACGCCAATCCCGAGGTCGAGTTCCTGGGCCCCTGCAACATGTGCCCCTACATGCAGAAGATCACGCTGGAAAAGGTGCTGTGGTCGCTGCACACCATGACCGGCGTGGTCGAGGTCGATCCCAAGGTCGCGGACCGCGCCCGCCTGGCGGTGCAGCGCATGATCGACCTGTCGCAGCGCCTGGCGGCCTGAGGTGCGCGAGGTCTCGACCGGCCGCGTCATCATCGTCGGCGCAGGTCTGGGCGCGCTTTACGCGGCGCTGAAACTGGCGCCGCGCCCGGTGCTGATGATCTCGCCCGAGGTTCTGGGGCAGGGCGCAAGCTCGGCCTGGGCGCAGGGCGGAGTGGCGGCGGCCATGGACCCGGCCGACAGCGCCGAGGCCCATGCCCGCGACACGCTGCGCGCCGGCGCCGGCACCGTCGATCCCGCCATCGCCCAGCTGGTCACGGACGAGGCGCGGGTGCATATCCTGGACCTGACCCGGCTCGGCACCCCCTTCGACCGCAAGCCGGACGGCGGCTATGTGCTGTCGCGCGAGGCGGCGCACAGCTTTGCCCGCGTCGTGCGGGTGCGCGGCGACCAGGCCGGGGCCGAGATCATGCGCGCGCTGGTCGCCTGCCTGCGCGAGGCGCCCTCGGTGCAGGTGCTGGAGGGTGTCATGGCCACCGGCTTGCGGGTCGAGGGCGGCGCGGTCGCGGGGGTCGAGGTCACGCTTTCGGGCCCGCAGGGCTCGGCGCCGGTCCTGATCCGGGCGCCGGGCGTGCTGCTGGCGGGCGGTGGCTCGGGCGGGCTTTACGCGCTGACGACGAACCCGCCGCGCATCCGCGGCCAGGTGATCGGCATGGCGGCGCGGGCGGGGGCCGAGATCGCGGATGCGGAATTCGTGCAGTTCCATCCCACCGCCATCGACTGCGGCGAAGACCCGGCGCCCCTGGCGACCGAGGCGCTGCGCGGCGAGGGGGCGCAGCTGCTGAACCGGCTGGGCGAGCGCTTCATGCTGGCGGTGCATCCCGATGCCGAGCTGGCGCCGCGCGACGTGGTGGCGCGCGCGATCTATGCGCAAAGCCAGGCGGGGCTGCGGCCGGTGCTGGACACCCGCGCCTGCCTGGGCGCCCGCATCCTGAGCGAATTCCCGGCCGTCGCGGGGGCCTGCTCGCGGGCGGGGATCGACCCCACCCGCGAGCAGATCCCGGTGGCGGCCGCGGCGCATTACCACATGGGCGGGGTGGCGGTGGATGACGAGGGGCGGGCCAGCCTCGACCGGCTGTGGGTCTGCGGCGAGGCGAGTTCGACCGGGCTGCATGGCGCGAACCGGCTGGCCTCGAACGGGCTTTTGGAGGCGCTGGTCTTTGCCCGCCGCTGCGCGCTGTCGATCGAGGCGCGGCTGGGCCCGGCAGCGCAGGACGCGCCGGAAGTCGTGCTGCCCGACCTGCCACCCGGCCCGGTGCCCGACCCGGTGCTGGTCGCCCGCCTGCGCCGTGCCATGACCGAGGGCGCGGGCGTCCTGCGCGACGCCGGGGGCCTGACCCGCTGCCTGCGCGAGATCGCCGCCATCGAGGCCGCGCAGCCCGATTGCCCGGCGCTCTCGAACATGACCGCCACCGCCACGCTGATCGCCGCTGCGGCGCTGATGCGGCAGGAAAGCCGCGGCGCGCATTGCCGCACCGATTTCCCGCAGACCCTGCCCGAAGGGCGCCGCTCGCGCCTGCGGCTGGCGCAGGCGCTGGCCCTGCGCGCCTCGCTTGAACCGGAGACGACATGACCGAGATGCCCCCGCTGCCCGAGATGATCCTGGAACCGCTGGTCCGGGCCGCGCTGACCGAGGATCTGGGCACCTATGGCGACATCACCACCCGCACGGTGATCCCGGCCGGCACCCGCTACCGGGCGCGGATCGTGGCGCGCGAGGGGGGCGTGGCCTCGGGGATGCAGCTGGCGGCCATCGCCTTTCGCCTGATCGACCCAGGCTTGGACTGGCGGCTGCAGCATGCCGACGGCAGCCGCTTCCAGCCCGGCGACACGCTGGCCGAGATCGAGGGCGAGGCGGCCTCGATCCTCTCGGCCGAGCGGGTGGCGCTGAACTTCGCCGGCCGGCTGGCGGGCATCGCCACGCAGACGGCGGCCTTCGTGGCCGAGACGGCGGGAACGCGCGCGCGCATCACCTGCACCCGCAAGACCACGCCGGGGCTGCGGCTGGTCGAGAAACAGGCGGTGCTGCACGGCGGCGGCTTCAACCATCGTTTCAGCCTGTCCGACGCGATCCTGATCAAGGACAACCACATCGCCGCGGCGGGCGGCATCCGGCCGGTCCTGCAAGCGGTCAAGGCCCGCGCCTCGCATATGATGCGGGTCGAGATCGAGGTGGACCGGCTCGACCAGCTCTCCGAGGTGCTGGAGGAGGGCGGCGCCGATGTCGTGCTCTTGGACAACATGGAGACGGCAGAGCTGCGCGAGGCCGTCGCCATGGCCCAGGGCCGTGTGGTGCTGGAGGCTTCGGGCAACATGCGCCTGGCGCGCGTGGCCGAGGTGGCGGCGACGGGGGTCGATTACATCTCGGTGGGCGCGCTGACGCATTCGGCGCGCACGCTGGACCTGGGCCTGGATTTCTGACCGCCCAAAGAGCCGCAGAACATGCGGCCCTTGCCCGGTTTGGCGCAATCCTTTGGCGTGTGGGGCCGGGAACGCGGGCGATTCCGACGATCCGAGCCGGGTTTCGGCACGATATTGCCCGCGTCGGTTAACGCTAACAGAATTTTCTCCCAACCGCTTGCTTTCGATAACGGATGGCTTAAGCCAAGGGGATGACCCGAAAGGATACGGGTGTGCCGAAAGAAGGGTGATCCATGGCCAGGGACGACATGCCCCAAAGCGATTTCCGCGACGCGATCCTGTGGCACCTGGCCTATACGCTGGGCAAGGATCCCGACCACGCGCAGGTCTTCGACTGGCGGCTGGCGCTGAGCCACGCGGTGCGCGACCGCATCGTGGACCGCTGGATGGCCGCGACCCGCGCCACCTATCGCGCCGACGCCAAGCGGGTCTATTACCTGTCGATGGAGTTCCTGATCGGACGGCTGCTGCAGGACAATATCGTCAACCTGCAACTGGCCGACGAGGCGCAGGCGGCGGTGGAAAGCTTCGGCCTCGACTATGCCGGGCTGCTGCTGGACGAACCCGACGCGGCGCTTGGCAACGGGGGGCTGGGGCGGCTGGCGGCCTGCTTCATGGAATCGCTGGCCACGCTGGGCTGCCCGGCCTATGGCTATGGCATCCGCTACGAACACGGGCTGTTTCGCCAGAGCTTTGCCGAGGGCCGGCAGGTCGAGGCGCCCGAGGACTGGCTGGAACGGCCCTTCGTCTGGCAGTTCGAGCGCCCCGAGGCGCGCTTTACCCTGGGCTTCGGCGGCCGGGTCGCGACCCGCGACGGCCGGGCGGTCTGGGAACCCGAAAGCTTCGTGCAGGCCGAGGCCTTCGACACGCCGGTCATCGGCTGGCGCGGGGCCTGGGCCAATACGCTGCGGCTCTGGGCCGGGCGGGCGGTCGATCCCTTCGACCTCGACCGCTTCAACGCCGGCGATTTTGCCGCCGCGGCCGAGGCCGAGGCGCTGGCCCGCACCATCTCGCGCGTGCTTTATCCCGAGGATTCGACCGAAAAGGGCAAGCGGCTGCGGCTGACGCAGGAATATTTCTTCTCGGCCGCCTCGATCCGCGACATCCTGCGCCGCTTCGAGGCCGACCATGCCGACCTGCGCCTGTTGCCGCAGAAGGTGGCGATCCAGCTGAACGACACCCATCCCGCCATCGCCGGGCCGGAACTGGTGCGCATCCTGCATGATGAACGCGGCCTGCCCTTTGACGAGGCGGTCGGGATCACCCGCGGCTGCGTCAACTACACCAACCACACGCTTCTGCCCGAGGCGCTGGAAAGCTGGGGCGAGGGGCTGTTTGCCGATCTGCTGCCGCGGCACCTGCAGATCATCGACCGCATCGACGAGGCCGATGCCAAGGCCCATCCCGACCGCCGCAATACCGCGCGCGGCGATGGCAAGGTGCGGATGGGCGAGCTGTCCTTCATCCTGTCGAACCGGGTGAACGGCGTCTCGGCCCTGCATACCGGGCTGATGAAGACCACGGTCTTTGCCGACCAGCATCGCATCTGGCCCGACCGCATCGTCAACCAGACCAACGGCGTGACCCCGCGGCGCTGGCTTCTGGGTTGCAACCCGCGGCTGTCGCGGCTGATCACCCAGACCATCGGCGACGGCTGGGTGGGCGATCTGGAGCAGTTGCACGCGCTGGAGCCCCATGTCGCCGACGCCGGCTGGCTGGATGCGTTCGCCGCCGTGAAGGCCGCGAACAAGACGGACCTGTGCGACTGGATCGCCCGCGAACATGGCGTGGCGCTGAACCCGCAGGCGCTGTTCGACGTGCAGATCAAGCGCATCCACGAATACAAGCGCCAGCACCTGAACATCCTGGAAGCCATCGCCCTGTGGCAGGAGATGCGCGAGAACCCGTCCGCGGACTGGACGGCGCGGGTCAAGATCTTTGGCGGCAAGGCGGCGCCGGGCTATTTCTTCGCCAAGGACATCATCCGGCTGATCAACGACGTGGCCGCCGTCATCAACGCCGATGCGGCGACGAACGAGAAGCTGCAGATCCTCTACCTGCCCAACTACAACGTGACGCTGGCCGAGCGGCTGATCCCGGCCGCGGACCTGTCCGAGCAGATCTCGACGGCGGGCAAGGAGGCATCGGGCACCGGCAACATGAAATTCGCGCTGAACGGCGCGCCGACCATCGGCACGCTGGACGGGGCCAATGTCGAGATCCGGGAACTGGTCGGGGCCGAGAACTTCTTCCTGTTCGGCCTGACCGCCGAGGAGGCCGAGGCCCGCCGCGCCGTCCCCGACCATGCCGCCCGCGCGGTCGCCGCCGATCCGCGCCTGACCCGCGCCGTCGAGGCGATCCGCAGCGGCACCTTCAGCCCAGGCGAGCCGGACCGCTATGCGAATATCGTCGAGAACCTGACGCGGGCGGACTATTTCCTCGTCGCCTCGGATTTCGCCGATTACTGGCGGGCGCAGCGCGAGGTCGACTTCGCCTATGCCAACCGGACCGAATGGACGCGCATGGCGGCGCTGAACGTGGCGCGCTCGGGCTGGTTCTCGTCGGATCGCACCATCCGCGGCTACATGCAGGACATCTGGAACGCGAAAAGCCTGCTCGGGCAGGAGTGACGCCGTCGCGGAGGGGGAACCATGGCGCAGATCGACCCGGATGATATCGCCGACCCCGCGGTGCTGAGCCGCATCGCCGAGGGACGCTTCGACGATCCTTTCGCGGTCCTTGGCCCGCATCCGCGGGGCAGCACGCGCCATGTCACCGCCTTCGATCCCGGCGCGCAGGAGATGGCGGCCATGGCGGGCGGCAAGGCGCATCCGCTGGACCCGGTCGAGGGCTATCCCGGCCTGTTCCATGGCATGGTGCCGGGCGCGGAACCCTATCTCTTGCGCGGGCGGCGCGACGGCGAGGAATGGCTGGTCGAGGACGCCTATCGCTTCGGCCCGGTCTTGGGCGAGCTTGACGAATACCTGCTGGGCGAGGGGCGGCACCATGGGCTGTGGCAGGCGCTCGGGGCGCATGTGATCGAACACCAGGGCACGGCCGGCACGCATTTCGCGGTCTGGGCGCCCAATGCCCGCCGCGTCTCGCTGATCGGGGATTTCAACGCCTGGGACGGGCGGCGCCATGTCATGCGCCGCCGCGGCGCGACCGGCGTTTGGGAGATCTTCATGCCCGGCCTGGGCGAGGGCACCGCCTATAAATACGAGATCCTCGGCGCCTATGGCGGGCTGGCGCAAAAGGCCGATCCGGTCGGCTTCGGCGCCCAGCACCCGCCGGCCACGGCCTCGGTCGTGCGCGACATTGCGGGCTATGGCTGGTCGGACCGTGGCTGGATGGGCACGCGGGCCGAGGCGCAGCGCATCGACCGCCCGATCTCGATCTACGAGGTGCATCTGGGCAGCTGGCGCAGGAAGGACGGCGGCCGCCCGATCTCATACCGCGAGGCGGCGGTCGAGCTGGTCGATTACGCCAAGGACATGGGCTTCACCCATATCGAGCTGCTGCCGATCAGCGAATATCCCTTTGACGGCTCCTGGGGCTACCAGCCGGTCGGGCTGTTCGCGCCGACGATCCGCTTCGGCCCGCCGCACGAGTTCCGCGACCTGGTGAACGCCGCGCACAAGGCCGGGCTGGGGGTGATCCTCGACTGGGTGCCCGGCCATTTCCCCACCGACCCGCACGGGCTGGTGCAGTTCGACGGCACCGCGCTTTACGAACATGCCGACCCGCGCGAGGGCTTCCACCAGGACTGGAACACGCTGATCTACAATTACGGCCGGGCCGAGGTGATGAATTACCTGACCGCCAATGCCTTGTATTGGCTCAGGGAATATCACCTGGACGGGCTGCGGGTGGATGCGGTGGCCTCGATGCTCTACCGCGACTATTCCCGCGCCGAGGGCCAATGGGTGCCCAACAAGGACGGCGGGCGCGAGAATTACGAGGCCATCGCCATGCTGCAGGCGATGAACCGCCTGACCTATGGCGAGGAACCGGGGATCATGACCGTGGCCGAGGAATCGACCAGCTATCCCAGGGTCTCGCGACCGGTGCATGAAGGCGGGCTGGGCTTCGGCTTCAAGTGGAACATGGGCTGGATGAACGACACGCTGGATTACATCAAGCGCGAGCCGATCCATCGCAAGCACCATCACCACCAGATGACCTTCGGCCTGCATTACGCCTTCAGCGAGAATTTCATCCTGCCGATCAGCCATGACGAGGTGGTCCACGGCAAGGGCTCGATGCTGGCCAAGATGCCCGGCAGCGAATGGGAGAAATTCGCCAACCTGCGCGCCTATTACGGCTTCATGTGGGGCCATCCGGGCAAGAAGCTGCTGTTCATGGGCCAGGAATTCGCCCAAGGGTCGGAATGGAACCACGATGCCGAGATCGACTGGGCCTGCATCGGCAACCCGCTGCATTACGGCATGCAATTGCTGGTGCGCGACCTGAACGCGATCTATCGCACCACGCCCGCACTTTACGCGCATGATTGCGACGGCGCGGGCTTCCAGTGGATCGAGGCCGATGATGCCGCCCATTCCATCTATGCCTGGGTGCGGCGCGGGGGTCCGGGCGATGCCGAGGTGGTGGTGGTCTGCAACTTCACCCCGGTCGAGCGCAGCGGCTGGCGCATGGGCTTTCCGCAGCCGGGCCTGTGGCGCGAGGTGCTGAACAGCGATGCCGAGGTCTATGGCGGCGCCGGGCGCGGCAACCTGGGCCGCGTCACCGCCCTGCCGGGCGAAAGCCACGGCCAGCCCGCCCATGCGGACCTGGTGCTGCCGCCGCTTTCGACGCTGATCTTCATCAAGGACGACAGGACGACATCATAGCAACCACACCCGCGCGCCGGGCAAAAAGGGGGAGGGCAGAGAGATGGCACCGCGTGAGGAAAGGCTTTCCAGAAGATCCATGGCCTTCATTCTGGCCGGCGGCCGCGGCTCGCGCCTGCGCGAGCTGACCGACAAGCGCGTGAAGCCGGCGGTCTATTTCGGCGGCAAGTCGCGGATCATCGACTTCGCGCTGTCGAATGCGCTGAACTCGGGCATCCGCAAGATGGCGCTGGCCACGCAATACAAGGCCCACAGCCTGATCCGCCACGTCCAGCGCGGCTGGAACTTCTTTCGCGCCGAGCGCAACGAGTTCCTGGACATTCTGCCCGCCTCGCAGCGTTACGACGAATCGATGTGGTATCGAGGCACGGCCGATGCGGTGGCGCAGAACATCGACATCATCGACAGCTACGGCGTCGACTACGTGCTGATCCTGGCCGGCGACCATATCTACAAGATGGATTACGAACTGATGATCCGCCATCATGTCGAGGCGGGCGCGGACGTGACCATCGGCTGCCTGACCGTGCCGCGGGCCGAGGCATCGGCCTTTGGCGTCATGGCGGTGGACGGCAACGACGTCATCACCAGCTTCCTGGAAAAGCCCGCCGATCCGCCGGGAACGCCGGACGACCCCGAGGTGACGCTGGCCTCGATGGGGATCTATGTCTTTCGCTGGGACTTCCTGCGCGACCTGCTGATCCGCGACATGCAGGACGACAATTCCAGCCATGATTTCGGCAACGACCTGATCCCCCAGATCGTCAGGGACGGCAAGGCGCAGGCGCATCGCTTTGCCGACAGCTGCGTGCGCTCGGACGGCGAGCCGGTCTATTGGCGCGACGTGGGCACGGTCGATGCCTTCTGGCGGGCGAATATCGACCTGACCGACTTCAACCCGGACCTGAACCTGTGGGACCGCGACTGGCCGATCTGGACCTATTCCGAACTGGTGCCGCCGGCCAAGTTCATCCATGACGAGCCCGACCGCCGCGGCAGCGCCGTCAGTTCGCTGATCTCGGGCGGCTGCATCATCTCGGGCAGCGAGATCCGCGAGTCGCTGCTGTTCACCCAGGTCCACACCAATTCCTATTCCAGCCTGGAGCGCGCGGTGGTGCTGCCTTACGCCAATGTCGCCCGACACGCGCGTTTGACCAATGTGGTCATTGACCGCGCCGTTCGAATCCCCGAAGGGCTGGTCGTCGGCGAAGACCCGGAAGAGGACGCGAAATGGTTCCGCGTCTCGGAAGGAGGTGTCACGCTGATCACGCAGGACATGCTGGATCGAAGGGAAGCGTCTTTATGACAAGGGTTCTGTCCGTCGCCTCGGAATGCGTGCCGCTGGTCAAGACCGGCGGCCTTGCCGACGTGGCGGGCGCGCTGCCGGCGGCGCTGGCCGGGCAGGGGGTCGGGATGCGGGTGCTGCTGCCCGGCTATCCGGCGGTGCTGGGGGCCGCGGCCAAGGCCCCGGTGGTGCGCGAGATCCCGGAGCTGTTCGGCGGCCCGGCCCGCATCCGGCGCGGCGCGCTGGGAAAGGCGGTGCTCTACATCCTGGACGCGCCGCATCTTTTCGACCGGCAGGGCGGCATCTACCTGGGCCCGGACGGCCGCGACTGGCCCGACAATCCGCAGCGTTTCGCCGCGCTGTGCAAGGCCGCCGCCCTGATCGCCGCCGATGGGGTCGAGGGCTGGCGGCCGCAGGTGCTGCACCTGCACGACTGGCAGGCGGGGCTGACCCCGGTCTATCTGCGCCAGGCGGGCGTGCGGGACGTGCGGACGCTGCTGACCATCCACAACATCGCCTTCCAGGGCCTTGCGCCGGCGCATATGCTGTCGGCGCTGCAACTGCCGGCGCATCTCTTCAACCCGCGCGGCTTCGAATATTGGGGCCGGATCTCGGCGCTGAAGGCGGGGATCGTCTTTGCCGACAAGGTCTCGACCGTCAGCCCCACCTATGCCGAGGAGCTGATGACCCCCGAATACGGCATGGGGATGGAGGGGGTGCTGGCCGACCGCGCCGCCGACTTCACCGGCATCCTGAACGGCATCGACCTGGACGCCTGGAAGCCGCCCTATGCCACGCCCGAGGGCAAGGCGCCCCACCGCGCCGCGCTGCGCGACGAGTTCGGCCTGCCGGATGCGGATGGGCCGCTTTGCGTCGTCGTCTCGCGCCTGACCGGGCAGAAGGGGCTGGACCTGCTGATCGAGGCGCTGCCCACGCTGCTCGACAACGGCGGCCAGCTGGCGGTGCTGGGCTCGGGCGACCCTGGGCTCGAGGCCGCCTTTTCCCAGGCTGCCGCCCGCCATCCCGGCGTGGCCTTGCGGCTGGGCTATGACGAGCCGCTGTCGCGCCGCATGATCGCCGGCGGCGACGCCATCCTGGTGCCCTCGCGCTTCGAACCCTGCGGGCTGACCCAGCTTTACGGGCTGCGCTTCGGCACCCTGCCGCTGGTGGCGCTGACCGGCGGGCTGGCCGATACCGTCATCAACGCCTCGGCCGCCGGGCTGGCCGCGGGGGTGGCGACCGGGGTGCAGTTCCACCCGGTCGATGCCCAGGCGCTGTCGCGCGCGCTGTCCCGGCTTTGCGCGCTCTGGCGCCAGCCGGCGGTCTGGAGTCGCATGATGGAAAACGCCATGGCGCATCCGGTTGGCTGGGACGCCTCGGCCCGCGCCTATGCCCAGCTGTTCGGGGCGATGGCCGCCTGATGACCCTGCTGCGCATCCTCGAGGGCCGGGCGGAACCGCTGGGCGCGACCTTCGACGGCGAGGGGGTGAACTTCGCCGTGTTTTCCGAACATGCGCGGCGGGTGACGCTGTGCCTGTTTTCCCCCGACGGCCGGACCGAGACGCACCGGCTGGACCTGCCGGAACGCGACGGCGACGTCTGGCACGGCTATGTCCCCGGCCTGCGCCCCGGCCAGCTTTACGGGCTGCGCGCCGACGGCCCCTATGCGCCCGCCGAGGGGCACCGCTTCAACTATCACAAGCTGCTTCTCGATCCCTATGCCAAGCGGCTGACCCGGCACCCGGTCTGGCACGACGCGCTGATGGGCTATACCGTCGGCGCGCCCGAATCCGACCTGAGCTTTGACCGCCGCGACAGCGCCCGCTTCATGCCGCGCTGCGTGGTCGAGGATCCCTCCTTCGCCTGGGGCCCCGACCAGCCGCCGCGCCGCGACATCGCCGAGACGGTGATCTACGAGGCCCATGTCAAGGGCCTCACCGAAGCGCACCCCGATGTCCCGTATCGCGGCAGCTTCCTGGGCCTCGCCTCGGACCCGGTGCTGGAGCATCTGCAATCCTTGGGCATCACCGCGCTGGAGCTGCTGCCGGCGCAGGCCTTCCTCAACGACCGCTTCCTGCTGGAAAAGGGGCTGGTGAACTATTGGGGCTACCAGACGCTCGGCTTCTTCGCCCCCGATCCGCGCTACCTGGCCAAGGATCAGATCGCCGAGTTCCAGCACATGGTCGCCCGCATGCATGCCGCCGGCATCGAGGTCATCATGGACGTGGTCTACAACCACACCGGCGAGGGCAACGAGCTTGGCCCGACGCTGAGCTTCCGCGGCCTCGACAACCGCAGCTATTACCGGCTGCAGGAGGATCCGCGCTATTACATCAACGACACCGGCACCGGCAACACGCTGAACGTGAACCATCCGATGGTGCTGCGCATGGTCATGGACTCCTTGCGCTATTGGGTCGAGGTCATGCATGTGGACGGATTCCGCTTCGACCTCTGCGCGACGCTGGGGCGGCGGGCGCGCGGCGGCTTCGACCGCAGCGCCTCGTTCTTCGACGCGATCCGGCAGGATCCTGTGCTGACGCGGGTCAAGCTGATCGCCGAGCCCTGGGACATCGGCCCCGGCGGCTATCAGCTGGGCGGCTTCCCCCCGCCCTTCCTGGAATGGAACGACAAGTATCGCGACGGCATCCGCCGCTTCTGGCGCGGCGACGCCCGGCAGGTGCCCGAGCTTGCCGACCGCATGGCGGGTTCCGCCCGGCAGTTCGACCATTCCGGCCGGCCCGCCACGGCCTCGGTGAACTTCCTGACCGCGCATGACGGCTTCACGCTGATGGACGTGGTCAGCTATTGCGAAAAGCACAACGCCGCCAATGGCGAGGAGAACCGCGACGGCCATTCCGAGAATTTCTCGGACAACATGGGCGCCGAGGGGCCCAGCGACGATCCCGCGATCCTCGATGCCCGCGCGCGGCGGCGCCGCAACCTGCTGGCGACGCTGCTTTTGTCGCAGGGCACGCCCATGCTGCTGGCCGGGGACGAGCTGGGCAATTCGCAGGCCGGCAACAACAACGCCTATTGCCAGGACAACGAGATCGGCTGGGTGCAATGGGACGGCGCCGACCCGGCCTTCCTGGACTTCACCCGCAAGCTCATCGCCTTTCGCCGCGCCCATCCGATCCTGCGGCAGAAACGCTTCCTGCATTCGCGCCCGCGCCTGACCGACGGGCTGCCCGACCTGTTCTGGCTGCGCCCGGACGGGGCCGAGATGACGCCGGCCGACTGGGGCAACCCCGAGCTGCGCGTGCTTTGCGCCGAGCTGCGCATGGCCGCCGGCACCCCCGAATATGCGCAGCGCGAAGAGGCGCTGTTCCTGGTCTTCAACAACGGCGACCCGCTGGAGGTGGTGCTGCCCGAACGCCCCGCGGGCTGGCGCTGGCGGCTGCACCTGGACACCAGCCGCCCCGACCTGGCCCCGCATGTGGTCGAGGCCGAGCGGCTGGCGGTGGATGGCCAATCCGTCCTGGCCTTCGATCTGGAGCGCGAGGATGACTGACCCGCGCCTGGCCCTGGCGGAGCGGATGGGGGTGCTGCCGGGTTTTCACGACCTTGCCGGGCAATGGCGCGCGACCTCGGTCGAGACGGCGGTGGCGCTGCTTGCCGCCATGGGCCTGGCCGTGCCGACCGCGGCCGAGGCGCAGGCGGCGCTGGACGACCATGCCGACCGCCTGCCGCAGGACGTGATCTGCGCCGCTGGCGCCCGCCCCGACCTGTCCTTCGGCGACTGGCAGCTGACCTTCGAGAATGGCGCCGAGGCCGAGGGCAACGGCCCCTTGCCCGAGCTGCCGCTGGGCATCCATCGCCTGCGGGCTGAGGGGCGCGAGCTGACGCTGCTCGCCGCGCCGCCGCGCCTGCCCGAGCCGGCGCGCTGCTGGGGGCTGGTCGCGCCGCTTTACGGCATCTCGGAAACGGGGATCGGCAGCTATGCCGACCTTGCGGCCCTGGCGCGGGGCATGGGCGGGAAGGGGGCGGCGTTTCTGGGCATCAACCCGGTCCATGTCGGCTTCCCGACCGTGCCGCAGCTTTTCAGCCCCTATACCCCCTCGCACCGCCGGCGGCTGAACGTGATTCACCTGTCCGGCGGCGCGGGCACGCCCGGCCCGCGCGTCGATTACGCCCGCGACATTCCGGCCCGCATGGCGGCGCTGCGGGCGGAATACGACGCCTTCCCCGGCGATCCCGGTTTCGACGCCTGGCAGGCGGCCGAGGGCGAGGGCCTGCAACGCTTTGCCCTGCATCAGGCGCTGTCGGCGCGGCTGGGTGCCTTCTGGGGCGATTGGCCGGCGACGCTCGCCTCGCCCGACACGCCCGCTGCCATCGCCGCGCGGGCGGAACTGGCCGCAGAGATGCGCTTTCACGCCTGGCTGCAATGGCGGGCCGAGCGGGCCTTGGCGGCGGCCGGGCAGGCGGCGCGCGACGGCGGCATGGCGCATGGGCTTTACCTGGACCTCGCCGTCGGCACCCATCCCTTCGGCGCCGAGACATGGGAGGATCGCGCGAGCTTCGCCTTCGGCGCCTCGCTGGGCGCTCCGGCCGACGCCTTTGCGCCCGAGGGGCAGAACTGGTCGCTCGCACCCTTCAGCCCCTTGGGCCTGCGCGCGCGGGCCTATGCGCCGCTGGCGGAAACCCTGCGCTGCCAGCTGCAATTCGCGGGCGTGCTGCGCATCGACCACATCCTGGGCTTCGAGCGCGCCTATTGGGTGCCCGACGCGGCCCCCGGCGCCTATGTCGCCATGCCGCGCGACGCCATGCTGGCCGTGGCCCGGATCGAGGCGGCGCGCGCCGGCAATGCGGTCATCGTCGGCGAGGATCTGGGCAATATCCCCGAGGGGCTGCGCGAGGCGCTGGCGGCCTCGGGCATCCTTGGTTGCCGCGTGGCGATGTTCGAGCGCGACGGCTGGCATCCGCCCGCCTTTCGCGCGGCCGAATCCTATGACCGCGGCGCCATCGCCAGCTTCTCGACCCACGACCTGCCGACCTGGCGCGGCTGGCGGCAGGGCGCCGACATCACCGCCCGCGCCCGCATTGCCGGGCAGGAAACCGCCGCCGGGCAGCAGGAACGCGCCGAGGAAGTCGCCGCCTTCGACCGGCTGCTGCCCGATCCCGGCGTCGATGCGCTGCACGATTTCCTGGCCCGCACGCCGTCGCTTCTGGTGGCGGTGCAGGCGGAATTGCTGCTCGATATGGCCGACCAGCCGAACCTGCCCGGCACGGTCGGCGAATATCCGAACTGGCAGCTGCGCCTGCCGGCGGCGGCCGGGGATTTCCCGGCATTGCCCTCGGTCGCGCGGACTGCCAGCATCATGCGCGA
The DNA here is from genome assembly GCF_006386455.1 of Paracoccus sp. FO-3. Classification (NCBI taxonomy): domain Bacteria; kingdom Pseudomonadati; phylum Pseudomonadota; class Alphaproteobacteria; order Rhodobacterales; family Paracoccaceae; genus Paracoccus; species Paracoccus sp. FO-3. Next base: position 16,377 of record NZ_VCBQ01000022.1, read on the forward strand.
CCACGAACGCTAAGGAGAGGTCCATGACCGTTCACACCGTCCCGACCCAGCCCATCGCGGGCCAGAAGCCCGGCACCTCGGGCCTGCGCAAGAAGACCCCGGTCTTCATCGAGCCGCATTACCTGGAAAACTTCGTCCAGGCGATCTGGAACGGCACCGGCGGCGCCGCGGGCAAGACCTATGTGCTGGGTGGGGACGGGCGCTATTTCGGCGACCGCGCCGCACAGGTCATCCTGCGCATGGCGGCGGCCAGCGGGGCGAAGAAGGTGATCGTCGGGCAGAACGCGCTGCTGTCCACCCCCGCCGCCTCGCACCTGATCCGGCTGCGCGGCGCGGACGGCGGCATCATCATGTCCGCCAGCCACAACCCCGGCGGCCCGACCGAGGATTTCGGCGTCAAGTACAACACCGCCAACGGCGGCCCCGCGCCCGAGCCCGTGACCGAGGCGATCTTCGAGGCGACCAAGGCGCTGACGGAATACCGCATCCTCGACGCGCAGGACGTGGACCTGTCCAGGCCGGGCACCACCACCCTGGGCGGCATGGAGGTCGAGGTCGTCGATCCCGTCGCCGACTACCAGGCGCTGATGGCGCAGATCTTCGATTTCGCCAAGATCCGCGCGCTGTTCGCGGACGGCTTTCGCATCCGCTTCGATGCCATGCATGCCGTGACCGGCCCCTATGCCAGGGCGATCCTGGAAGGGGCGCTGGGGGCGCCCGCGGGCTCGGTGGTGAATGCCGAGCCGAAACCCGATTTCGGCGGCGGCCACCCGGACCCGAACCCGATCTGGGCCAAGGATCTGATGCAGGCGATGTTCGGCGAGGGCGCGCCGGATTTCGGCGCCGCCTCGGATGGCGACGGCGACCGCAACATGATCGTCGGGCGGGGCTGCTACGTCACGCCCTCGGACAGCCTTGCGGTGCTGGCGGCCAATGCCACGCTGGTCCCGGCCTATGCCGGCGGGCTGAAGGGGGTGGCGCGGTCGATGCCGACCTCGCGCGCGCTGGACCGGGTGGCCGAGAGCCTTGGGATCGCCTGCTACGAGACGCCGACCGGCTGGAAGTTCTTCGGCAACCTGCTCGATGCCGGCCGCGCCACGCTCTGCGGCGAGGAAAGCGCCGGCACCGGCTCGGACCATGTGCGGGAAAAGGACGGGCTCTGGGCGGTTCTGTTCTGGCTGAACCTGCTGGCCGAGCGCCGGCAGTCCGTGGCCGAGATCATGGCCGACCATTGGGCCCGATACGGCCGCAACTATTACTCGCGCCACGATTACGAGGCGGTGGATGCGGCGGCCGCGGCCGAGCTGATGGCGGCCCTGCGCGACCGGCTGGCCGAATTGCCGGGCCAGAGTGCCGCCGGGCTGCGGATCGAGGCGGCGGACGAGTTCGCCTATGACGACCCGGTGGACGGCTCGCGCAGCGAGGGGCAGGGCCTGCGCATCATGACCGAGGGCGGCGGCCGCATCGTGCTGCGCCTGTCGGGCACCGGGACCGAGGGGGCGACGCTGCGCGTCTACCTGGAGCGGGTCGAGACCGACTCGGCCCGGATGCAGGACGACCCGCAACAGGCGCTGGCCGCGGTCATCGCCGCCGCCGAGGAGATCGCCGGCATCCGCGCCCGCACCGGCCGCGCCGCGCCCGACGTCATCACCTGAGCGCGCCTTGCGGCGGCGGGATCAGCCCGCCGCCAGCTCGTCCCAGCAGGCCAGCGCCCGGCCGGCATACATCAGGCCGGGCCCGCCGCTCATCTGGATCGCCATGGACAGCACGTCGCCCAGTTCCTCGCGGGTGGCGCCGGCCTTCATCAGCGCCTCGACATGGAACAGGATGCAGGGCTCGCAGCGCTGGACGATGGCCATGCCGACGGCGATGAACTCCTTGGTCTTGGCGTCCAGCACGCCGCCGTCATGCACCGTCCTGGTCAGCGCGCCGAAGCCCTTTGTGGTGTCGGGGATGGCCTTGTTCATCACCCGCAATTCGCCGCGCATCTCGTCGATCTTTGCCTTGTAGCTCATGGTTCGCACTCCTTCTGGGCCGGGCATGGCTAGCCCGGTGCCGGCCGGAACGGCTTGATCCAGGTCAAGGAAATTGCGAATTTTCGCAGGTTCGCGGCATCAGACCCGGCGCCCGCGCACCCAGGTCTCGCGCATGACCGGCGTCACCTCCAGCATGGCAAAGCGGATCAGGTCGGCGCGCAGCCCCGGCGCCAGGCGGCCGCGATCGTTCAGCCCGGCCGCCTGCGCCGGATTGGCCGTCACCGTCGCCATGGCGCGCGGCAGGTCGTCCCAGATCCGCGCCAGGATCAGCGCCCCGGCCAGGAGCCCCGAGGGCACGTAATCCGAGGACAGGATGTCCAGGTGCCCGGCCCGCGCCAGCTCCGCCGCCGAGACATTGCCGGAATGGCTGCCGCCGCGGATCAGGTTGGGCGCGCCCATCATCACCATGATGCCGTGGTCGTGGCAGGCGGCCGCCGCCTCGGGCGTGGTCGGGAACTCGGCCAGCCGCACGCCATGGCCGGCCGAAAGCGCGACATGGGCGGCCGTGGTGTCGTCATGGCTGGCCAGCACCGCGCCCAGCCGATGTGCGATCTCGACTGCCGCCGCCTCGTGCCGGTCGCCGAAGCGGGCGCGCAGGTCTTGCAGCCGGGCGACATGCTCGGCGAAGGCCGCGTCCGAGAGCTTGTACTTGCCCTGCACGTATTGCGCGAGCTTCGAGATGTCGCGGAACTGGCGCTGGCCGGGGGTGTGGTCCATCAGGCTGATGATGCCGACCCGGTCCTCGGGGCCGAATTCGTCCAGCTCGGCCAGCAGGGTTTGCGAGCAGATCTCGGCGCGCAGGTGCAGGAAATGGCTGATGCGCAAGGCGCCCCGCGCCCGTAGCGCGGCGAGTTCATGCGCCAGCTCGCGGGCATATTTGTCGTAATCCTGGTCCGGCCCCTCGTTCGGGATCGAGCCCACGCGCATGGCGTCGAAGACCGTGGTGATGCCGCAGCCCGCCAGTTCGGCGTCATGGGCGAGGATGGCGCCGGCATGGGGCCAGTCTACGCCGGGGCGGGGGCGGATGTGGCGCTCCAGGTTGTCGGTATGCAGCTCGACCATGCCGGGCGCGATGAAGTCGCCCTGCATGTCCAGCGCGCCGGCCGGCACGGCGTTGCCCGGCTGGATCGCGACGATGGCGCCGTCTTCCAGCACCAGCGCGCCGGGGGTCACGGTCTCGGGCAGGATCAGGCGGGCATTGGCAAGGATGGTGCGGGTCATGGCGGGCCTTGGGGTTGCGGGGCGCAGGCCAGGGGTGGCCGATTGCGCCGCCCTGGTCAAGCGCGGTGCGGGTTGCAGGGGGCGCCTGGGGGCGCTGCCCCCACGCCGGGCCGACCCCTCGATGGGGTCGGCCCGGCGTTCCCCCGGGGTATTTTCGCAACGGAGAAAAACGCGGGAGGGGTCAGCCGCAGAGCGCATCGACCCATTCCGGCACCACCAGGGTGGCGGGGCCGGTGCGGCGGTCGGAGAAGTCGCGGCTGACGGCCGAGGTCGCCAGGTTCAGTTCGATCGTCTCGGCGCCGTTGCGGCGGGCGTGCTGGGCAAGGCCCGCGGCCGGATAGACCAGGCCCGAGGTGCCGATGGCGGCGAAGAGTTCGGCGCTTTCGACCGCCTGCCAGATCCGCTCCATGTGATAGGGGATCTCGCCGAACCAGACGATGTCGGGCCGGGCCAGCGCCTGGCCGCAGGCCGCGCAGGGATCGGGCGGGCGCATCACCAGCGCCGCCGGCCAGCGGTGCCCGCAGCCGGCGCAGAGCGCGCCGAGCAGGCTGCCGTGCATGTGGATCACCTCGGGCGAGCCGCCGCGTTCGTGCAGGTCGTCCACGTTCTGCGTGACCAGGGTCAGCTCGTGGCGCTGCGCCAGCCGCGCCAGCGCCCGATGCGCCGCATTGGGCCGGGCGCGGGCGGCATCGGCGCGGCGCTGGTTGTAGAAGCGATGCACCAGCGCCGGGTCGCGGCGGAAGCCCTCGGGCGTCGCGACATCCTCGATGCGATGCTCTTCCCACAGCCCGTCGGTGGCGCGGAACGTCCTGATCCCGCTTTCGGCCGAGATGCCGGCCCCCGTCAGCACGGTGATGCGCATCCCCGCCTCAGCGCGTGCAATAGGCCTCGGCCGCGGCGGCGAAACTCTTGTAGCGCGCCCAGAAGGCGTTGTCGGCATCGCTTTTCGACATGCGCACTTCTTGCGCCGCATCGGCGTCGCGGAAGAAGCGCGCCGCGCGCCGCTGGTCCGAGCGCGACAGCGTCTGGTCGGCGACCTGCTGGATGCAGCGGCAGGCCTGGCCGTTGCGGGCGCCGCGTTCCGAACGGACGCAGGCGGAATCGATCGGGCCCGCCACGGCGAGCGGCGTGGTCAGCACCACCGCGGCGGCGGCGATCATCAATCGGTTGAACATCTCTGTCTCCTCGGCTCCTGCCACGGCAGCGGGGCTGGGCACCCTCTTTCGGCCGCGTTCTTGTCCGGCGCAGCTTAGCAGAAGCCGCCCCTCGCCTCAATTGCGGCGGGGCGGCGCAGGGGATCCAAGGATGGCGGCTGCGGGCGCGCGCGCCCCAAGATATGCGCTCAGGCCGGTTCCGGCGTATAGCCGGCTTCGCGAATCACCTCGGCCGCGCGGGCGGCATCCAGCCCCTCGACCGTGACGCTGCGGCCGGCGAGGTCGGTCGCGGCCCTGCCGCCCGCCTCGGCCACCGCCTTTTCGATGGCGGCGGTGCAATGGCCGCAGCTCATGTCCTCGACGCGGAATTTCATCGGTGCATCCTTTCGCCTGCCCGGACCTTTCGCCTGCCCGGCAACGCGGCTATGATCGCGCCAAGGCGCCGCGGGCGCAACTCCCCCACATGAGGCTGCGACCGATGGTCACTGAAAACTTCCGTGGCGCGATCCTGATGGTCCTGTCCATGGCGCTGTTCGCCTTCGAGGACATGTTCGTCAAGCTGATGACCATGGGCCTGCCCTATGCGCAGGTTCTGGCCATGGTGGGCGGCATGGGTTTCCTGGCCTTCTGGGCCTCGCTCCTGCGTCGGCGGCGACGCTTCTGGACGCGCCAGCTGCTGCATCCGCTGCTGCTCTTGCGCAACCTGGGCGAGGTGGTGGGCGCCATCGGCTTTACCGTGGCGCTGGCGCTGAGCGAGCTTTCCTCGACCTCGGCGATCCTGCAGGCGCTGCCGCTTTTCATCGTCCTGGGCGCGGCGCTGTTTCTGGGCGAGCCGGTGGGCTGGCGCCGCTGCAGCGCGATCGCCGTGGGCTTCGCGGGCGTGCTGCTGATCGTGCGGCCGGGATTTGCGGGCTTCCAGCCGGTCTCGCTGATGGCCCTGCTTGCCGTGGTGGCGCTGGTGGTGCGCGACCTGGCGACGCGCCGCATCCCCGACAGCATCCCCTCGGACCAGATCGCCGGCTCGGCCTTTCTGGCGATCATGCTGGGCGGGCTGGCCATGTGGGCCGCCCTGGGCCAGCCGCTTGCGCGGCCCGGCGCGGTGCAGCTGGGCCAGCTGGCGGGCTGCATGGTCGTCGGCGTCGGCGGCTATGCCCTGCTGGTCGCCGCCACCCGCATCGGCGAGGCTTCGGCCATCGCGCCCTATCGCTATTCCCGGCTGGTCTTTGCGCTGATCCTGGCCTTCCTGGTCTTCGACGAACGTCCCGACCTGCCCACGCTTCTGGGCGCCGGGCTGATCGTCGTCTCGGGCTGCTATACCATGTGGCGCGAGGCCGCGCTGCGCCGGCGCCGGCTGCGCGAGGCCGGCTTTGTCACGGCCGCATGAACCCCCTTTCCGCAACGCCAAAGCCCTTGTATAGCCCGGCCATGACCGACCTTGACCTCATCCGCAATTTCTCGATCGTGGCCCATATCGACCACGGCAAATCCACCCTGGCCGACCGCCTGATCCAGTTGACGGGCACGGTCGCCGAACGCGACATGAAGGCCCAGCTGCTCGACAGCATGGATATCGAGCGCGAGCGGGGCATCACCATCAAGGCCAACACCGTGCGCATCGAATACCCGGCGAAGGACGGGCGCACCTATGTGCTGAACCTGATCGACACGCCCGGCCACGTGGACTTCGCCTATGAGGTCAGCCGGTCGATGCGCGCGGTCGAGGGCTCGCTTCTGGTCGTGGACGCGACCCAGGGGGTCGAGGCGCAGACGCTGGCCAATGTCTACCAGGCCATCGACGCCGGGCACGAGATCGTGCCGGTGCTGAACAAGATCGACCTGCCCGCGGCCGAGCCCGACCGCGTCAAGGAACAGATCGAGGACGTGATCGGCATCGACGCCCAGGACGCCATCGAGATCTCGGCCAAGACCGGGCTTGGCATCCCCGACGTGCTGGAGGCCATCGTCACCCGCCTGCCGGCCCCCAAGGGCGACCGCGACGCACCGCTGAAGGCGATGCTGGTCGATTCGTGGTATGACCCCTATCTGGGCGTCGTGGTGATGATCCGGGTCATGGACGGGGTGATCCGCAAGGGCGACCGCATCCGCATGATGCAGACCAACGCCGTCTACGGCATCGACAAGCTGGCGGTGCTGCGCCCGCAGATGCAGGACATCGCCGAGCTGGGGCCGGGCGAGATCGGCGTCTTGACCGCCTCGATCAAGCAGGTGCGCGACACCCGTGTCGGCGACACCATCACGCATGAGCGCAAGGGCACCGACAAGCCGCTGCCGGGCTTCAAGCCGGCGCAGCCGGTGGTCTTCTGCGGCCTCTTCCCGGTCGATGCCAACGACTTCGAGGCGCTGCGCGATGCCATCGAGAAGCTGGCGCTGAACGACGCGAGCTTTTCCTACGAGATGGAGACCTCGGCCGCGCTGGGGTTCGGCTTCCGCTGCGGCTTCCTGGGCCTTCTGCACCTCGAGGTGATCCGCGACCGGCTGGAGCGCGAATACGACCTTGACCTGATCACCACCGCGCCCTCGGTGGTGTTCCGCCTGCACATGCGCGACGGCGAGGTGCGCGAGCTGCACAACCCCGCCGACATGCCCGACCTGACCCATGTCGACCATATCGAAGAGCCGCGCATCAAGGCCACGATCATGGTGCCGGACGAATACCTGGGCGACGTGCTCAAGCTCTGCCAGGACCGCCGCGGCATCCAGATGGACCTGACCTATGCCGGCAACCGGGCGATGGTGGTCTATGACCTGCCGCTGGCCGAGGTGGTGTTCGATTTCTACGACCGGCTGAAATCCGTGACCAAGGGCTATGCCAGCTTCGATTACCAGCTCTCGGAATATCGCGAGGATTATCTGGTCAAGATGTCGATCCTGGTGAATGACGAGCCGGTGGATGCGCTGTCGATCATGGTCCACCGCGACCGCGCCGAAAGCCGCGGCCGGGCGATGGTGGAAAAGCTGAAAGAGCTTATCCCGCGCCACATGTTCAAGATCCCGATCCAGGCCGCCATCGGCAGCCGGGTGATCGCGCGCGAGACGCTGTCGGCGATGCGCAAGGACGTGACGGCGAAATGCTATGGCGGCGACGCGACGCGCAAGAAGAAGCTGCTGGAAAAGCAAAAGGCCGGCAAGAAGAAGATGCGCCAGTTCGGCAAGGTCGAGATCCCGCAGACGGCATTCATCCAGGCGTTGAAGATGGATGGATGACACATTCCCCGGATTGTGGCAGCATGGATTCGCGCCACATCGGGGAATGGTATGCGTGTTGCATTCGTTTTACTGGCGGGTTTTTCCCTGGGCACGGGAGCTTTCGCCCAAGAGGGCGACGATTTCGGCTTCCCGGTCCCGATCAATGTGCAGACCCAGCGGCAGCTGCTGAGCGAAGCCTTTCCGCAAGTCGATAACAGCCTGAAAAAGCTGGACAGCCTGATCAAGTATCGCCGGGATCTGGAGCTTTACCGGGTCACCTATCTCGAGGCGTTCAACGAGTCGATAGACCAGATCTGCCGGGATCTGCTTATTGTCGAGGCCAGGGTGAATGCCGCCGCCGGCAGGGGCGACCTTTCCCCGAACGAGAAAAGCAATTACGACTACCGGATCGCCGAGGAACGCGGGCAATGCTCGGTGTCGAACAAGTCCTCCAGCCGGTATTACAGGCTTTATGACCAGTTCATGGGCATCTATCGGGACGAGGCCGCCAGTTCCAGGGATCGCCTGAACAGTTGCTATGCCAGCGATCCTTGCCGGCTGGGGCAGGAATAGATGGCGTTGAACTGGGGCAACATCGCCGAACGGGCCGAACTTTCGCTTTTCAATTTCCTTTTGGCGCTTTCGGACCTGCTGCCCGCCATATTCTTCGCGATCGCCTTTCCGCTGGTGCTGCTGCTTTTCATCCGCTTCGATGAAGGGGAAAAGGTTCTCGCCCCATTCGAGCTGACATTCTTTTCCTTTATCGGGCTGCTGGTCGCCTATCTGACCTATCTGAGCAAGGATACCTTGCTGGAAAACCTGCTGCCGTCCTTTGTGGTGATCCTGGCATTCTTCTTTCAGCTGTTCGGCCGGACCAGGACCGGGGCAGAGGTGCCGCTGGGAACCAAGATGACGCTGGCGGCGGGGATTGTCACCGTCGGCTCGTTCGTCATCGGCTCGCGATTCTTCAACCTGCTGTTCGGCGGCGGTGGCGGAGGCTAGGGCAGGGCCCCTGCCGATGCGCAATCATGCTGCAAGCTACCGTTCAGGATATTGAGCAAGCGGATTGAAAACCGCCCCGCCTTGCCCTATGACCGAAGCGGCCGACGGCCGATTCCAGCAGGGGGACAGGATGAGCTATCCGAACACGCAGCTTTTCATCGACGGAACCTGGCGCCCCGCGCGGGACGGGCGCAGCCTGCCGGTGCTGAACCCGGCCACCGGCGCCGAGATCGGCCGCGTCGCCCATGCCGGCATCGCCGACCTGGACGAGGCGCTGGCCGCCGCCGACCGCACCTTTGCCGAATGGAAGCGCAGCTCGCCGCTGCAGCGCTCGGACCTGATGCGCAAGGCGGCGGCGCTTTTGCGCGAGCGCGCCGAGGCCATCGCCGCGCTGATGGTGGCCGAGCAGGGCAAGCCCTTGGCCCAGGCGCGGGTCGAGACCATGGCCGGCGCCGAGATCATCGAATGGTTCGCCGAAGAGGCCCGGCGCACCTATGGCCAGGTCATCCCGCCCCGCGTGCCCGGCGTCACCCAGCTGACGATCCGGGAGCCGCTGGGCCCGGTCGCCGCCTTCACGCCGTGGAATTTCCCGATCAACCAGGCGGTTCGCAAGGTCTCGGCTGCGCTGGCGGCGGGCTGCACCATCATCGTCAAGGCGCCCGAGGAAACCCCGGCCTCGCCCGCCGAGCTGATCCGCTGCTTTGCCGATGCCGGGGTGCCGGCGGGGGTGGTGAACCTGGTCTATGGCGACCCGGCCGAGATCTCGGGCTACCTGATCCCGCATCCGGTGATCCGCAAGGTGTCCTTCACCGGCTCGACGGCGGTGGGCAAGCAGCTGGCCTCGATGGCCGGGCTGCACATGAAGCCCGCCACCATGGAGCTGGGCGGGCACGCGCCGGTGCTGGTCTTCGACGATGCCGATGTGGATGCGGCGGTCTCGGCCATGGCGGCCGCGAAGCTGCGCAATGCCGGGCAGGTCTGCATCTCGCCCACCCGCTTCCTGGTGCAGGAAGGCGTGGCGGATCGCTTTACCGAAGGCTTCACCGCCGCGCTGGCCGCCGCCAAGGTCGGGCCGGGCACGGACCCGGACAGCGCCATGGGACCGCTGGCCAACGCCCGCCGCATCCCCGCCATCGAGCGGCTGATCCGCGATGCGCTGGACCGCGGCGCGCGGCTGGCGACCGGCGGCGCGCGCATCGGCAACGAGGGCTGGTTCTTTGCTCCGACCGTGCTGGCCGACGTGCCTGCGGATGCGGCGGTGATGAACGAGGAACCCTTCGGTCCCATCGCCGTGGTCAACAGGTTCCGCAGCGATGACGAGGCCTTTGCCGAGGCGAACCGGCTGCCCTATGGCCTGGCCAGCTATGCCTGGACGGGCAGTTCGGCCCGCGCGCAGCGGTTGCAGGACGAAATCCAGGCCGGGATGCTGACCATCAACCACGTCGGCCTGTCGCTGCCGGAACTGCCCTTTGGCGGGATCGGCGATTCCGGCATGGGCACCGAGGGCGGTTCCGAGGCGATCGGCGCCTATCTGCAAACCCGCCTGGTCACTCGCAAGGGCTAGAGATAGGGCGGCGTGCAGGCGCTGACCACCACCGCCTCGCGATCCGAGACATTGCGGAAGCGATGCGGCTGGTTCGAAGCAAAGAGATAGCTGTCGCCGGCCTTCAGCACCCGGCTCTGGTCGCCCACGGTCAGCTCGATCTCGCCGGCGATGACGATGCCGCCCTCGCTGCCGTGATGGGCCAGCATGGTCTCGCCGGTGTCGGCACCCGGCTCATAGCGTTCGTGCAGGACCTGCAGGTTGTGCAGCCGCGCGTCGCCGACCTGGCGCAGGGTCATGCGCCCGACCGGCCCCTGCGTCGCCGAGTAAAGCCGCGAGGTCAGGTCGCGCAGCTCGGCCGGGGTAAAGAAGGGCTGCGGGCTTTGCGGCAGGTCCGGCTCGAAGAACTCGGACATGGTGACGCCCAGCCCGCCAAGGATCTTGCGCAGCGAGGCGACCGAGGGGCTGGAGCGCCCGGTCTCGATCATCGAGACCTGGCCATGCGGCACGCCGGAAGCCTCGGCCAGCTGCCGCTGCGACAGGCCCGCGCCGCTGCGCAATTCCTTCAGCCGTGCGCCTACGTCGAAATCGCTCATCCTTGCCCCGATGCCGTTTTGCGCAGGTTATCAGGGCTGGCGACTGCGCACCAGCATTGCGGGCATGCGAGGATTCCAAGAAACCTGTTGCTCAAGATATTGAGCATCGTGTATTGCGATTGCGTCAGCATGGAGGTGTGCACATGGAATCGAGACAGTTGATCGACCGGCGCAAGGCGGCGGTGGCGCGCGGCGTCGGCACGCGGGACATCTATGCCGTCCGGGCCGAGAATGCCGAGCTTTGGACCGCGGACGGCCGGCGGATGCTGGATTTCGCCGCCGGCATCGCGGTGAACAACACCGGCCATCGCCATCCCAGGGTGATCGAGGCGGTCCAGCGCCAGATGCAGGACTTCACCCATACCTGCTTCCATGTCGCGCCCTATGAAACCTATGTCGCCCTGGCCGAGCGGCTGAACGCGCTGACCCCCGGCGATTTCGCGAAAAAGACCATGTTCGCCACCACCGGCGCCGAGGCGGTCGAGAATGCGGTGAAGATGGCGCGGGCCTTTACCGGGCGCTCGGGCGTGATCGCCTTCAACGGCGCCTTCCATGGCCGCACGCTTCTGGGCATGGCGCTGACCGGCAAGGTCGCGCCCTACAAGGCCGGTTTCGGCGCCATGCCGCCCGAGATCCATCACGCGATCTTCCCGAACGCCATGGCGGGCGTGACCACGGCGCAGGCGATTGCGCATCTCGAGACGCTGCTGGCCTCGTCCATCGACCCGCGGCGCGTGGCGGCGATCATCGTCGAGCCGGTGCAGGGCGAGGGCGGCTTCAACGTCGCCCCGCCCGAGTTCCTGGCCGCGCTGCGCCGGATCTGCGACAGCCACGGCATCGTGCTGATCGGCGACGAGATCCAGGCCGGCATGGCCCGCACCGGCCGCATGTTCGGCTTCCAGCATTCCGGCGTCGCGCCCGACCTGGTGACCATGGCCAAGGGGCTCGCCGGGGGCTTTCCGCTGTCGGCGGTGACGGGGCGGGCCGAAATCGTGGACGCGCCGGCGCCCGGCGGGCTGGGCGGGACCTATGCCGGCAACCCGCTGGCTATCGCCGCCGCGCTTGCCGTGCTGGAGGTGGTCGAGGACGAAGACCTTTGCGCCCGCGCCGAGGAAATCGGCCTGGCCATCCGCGCGCGCCTGCAGAAGCTGGCGGGACGCTTCCCGGCCATCGGCGACGTGCGCGGGTTGGGGGCGATGAACGCCTTCGAGCTGGTGCAGGCCGGCGACCGCAGCCAGCCCGACCCGCAGCTGACCGCCGCCATCGTGGCCGAGGCCGAGGCGCGGGGGCTGGTCCTGCTGTCCTGCGGCACGCGCTATAACGTCATCCGCCTGCTGCCGCCGCTGACCATCCCCGACGCGCAGCTGTCCGAGGCGCTGGTGATCCTGGAAGCGGCCATCGAGGCGGCGCTGGTCCCGGCCTGAAAGCGGGCGGCCCCTTAACAGGCTGCTGAAAAAGGATTTTGAGAGAGCGACGCAGCGGAAATCGTTCTGGATCCAGCTAATATTGGCCAGAAAATGGGGTGTTTTCGACAAATTTGAGGCGGATTTCCCGGTTCCCTGCCCACGCTGTCCTGTCCCAAGGACTTTTTCAGCAGCCCCTTAACCCATGCCGTCCCGCGCCATGCGGGCGGCGATCCAGTCGCGAAAGGCCGCCAGCGGCTTCAGCCCGGCCTTGCGCGCGGGCCAGGCCAGCCAATAGGCGCCGCTACCCGGCACCCCCTGCCGCAGCACCGGCGCCAGCCGGCCCTCGGCGATCTCGACCTGGGCCAGGTAGTCGGGCAGCAGCGCGATCCCCAGCCCCGAGATCGCCGCCTGGATCATCATCGAGAACTGGTCCATCATCATGCCCTCCAGCGGCGCCGGCGGCTCGGCCCCCTGGCCCCGGAACCAGGCCTGCCAGGCATCGGGGCGGGTCGGCAATTGCAGCAGCACCATCCCGGCCAGGTCGGCGGGCGCCGTCACCGGCCGCCGCGCCAGCAGATCGGGCGCGGCGCAGGCGGTCAGCCTTTCGTCGAACAGCTTCAGGTGCTTGGCCCCTGGCCAGTCGTCCCGGCCGTAGAAGATCATCGCGTCGAACGGCTCTTCGTCGAAGCTGAAGCGGCGAAAGCGCGTCGTCAGGTTGATCGACACGCCCGGATGCGCCGACAGGAAATCCGGCAGCCGTGGCGCCAGCCAGCGCGTGGCAAAGGTCGGCAGCACGGCCAGGTCCAGGCTGCCGCCGTCGGGGTTGGCGATCAGCGACATGCTGGCGCGCTGGACCAGGTCCAGCGCCGCGGAAACGTCGCGGAAATAGCGCTCGGCCGCTTCGGTCGGGGTCAGGCGCTTCTTGTGGCGGATGAACAGTTCCTGCCCCAGTTGCGCCTCAAGGCTTTGCAGCAGCCGGCTGACCGTGCTTTGCGTCAGCCCCAGGTCCTGCGCCGCGCCCGTGACCGAGCCGGTGCGCATCACCGCGTCGAAGGCCAGCAGCAGGCTGAGGTTCGGAAGAAAGCGCCTTTGCCGCAAGAACATTCATCCCATGCATGAAGTAATGAGGATTATCCATTTTCCGGCCCGGTTTGAAAGCGGTAATGAATGAACCGACAAGCATCAGCGCATGAGGCATCACCGTGACGATGAAATCGCACAAGGGCGGCCCTTTCTCGTGGTCCGACCCGTTCCTGTTCGACGACCAACTGACCGAGGAAGAGCGGATGATCCGCGACAGTGCCGCGGCCTTCGCCGCCGACCGGCTGGCACCGCGCGTCGAGGCCGCCTATCTGAACGAAGAGACCGATCCCGAGATATTCCGCGAAATGGGTGCCTCGGGCCTGCTGGGCGTCACCGTGGACGAAGCCTATGGCGGCGTCGGTGCCTCTTACGTCGCCTATGGGCTGGTCGCGCGCGAGATCGAGCGCATCGATTCGGGCTATCGCTCGATGGCTTCGGTGCAAAGCTCGCTGGTCATGTTCCCGATCGAGGCCTATGGCAGCGAAGAGCAGAAGCAGAAATACCTGCCGAAACTGGCCTCGGGCGAGTTCATCGGCTGCTTTGGCCTGACCGAGCCGGACGCGGGCTCGGACCCCGCCGGGATGCGCACGGTGGCCCGCAAGACCGGGGACGGCTATGTGCTGAACGGGTCCAAGATGTGGATATCGAACGCGCCCATCGCCGATGTCTTCGTGGTCTGGGCCAAGTCCGAGGCGCATGGCGGCAAGGTGCGCGGCTTCGTGCTGGACAAGGGCACGTCCGGCCTTTCGGCGCCCAAGATCGAGGGCAAGCTGAGCCTGCGCGCCTCGATCACCGGCGAGATCGTGATGGAGAATGTCGAGGTCGGCGAGGATGCGCTGCTTCCGAATATCGAGGGCATGGGCGGTCCCTTCGGCTGCCTGAACCGCGCGCGCTACGGCATCAGCTGGGGCGCCATGGGCGCGGCCGAGGATTGCTGGTTCCGCGCCCGGCAATACGGGCTGGATCGCCACCAGTTCAACCGCCCGCTGGCCGCGACGCAGCTTTACCAGAAGAAGCTCGCCGACATGCAGACCGAGATCGCCTTGGGCCTGCAAGCCAGCCTGCGGGTCGGGCGGCTTTTCGACGAGGGCAAGTTCGCGCCCGAGATGATTTCCATCGTCAAGCGCAACAATTGCGGCAAGGCGCTGGAGATCGCGCGGCAGGCCCGCGATATGCATGGCGGCAACGGCATCCAGATCGGCTATCACGTCATGCGCCACGCGCAGAACCTGGAAACGGTGAACACCTATGAGGGCACGCATGACGTTCATGCGCTGATCCTGGGCCGGGCGCAGACCGGCATCCAGGCGTTTGCGTGATGGATCAGCCGGCGCTGAAGGGGCTGCGCGTCGTCGAGCTGGCGCGCATCCTGGCCGGCCCGTGGATCGGCCAGACGCTGGCCGACCTGGGCGCCGAGGTGATCAAGGTCGAGGCGCCCGAGGGCGACGACACCCGCCGCTGGGGTCCACCCTTCATCGAGCGGCCGCGCGCGGACGGGATGACCGAACGGGTCGCGGCCTATTTCCACGCCGCCAATCGCGGCAAGCGCTCCGTCACCTGCGACTTCAACGACCCCGCCGATCTGGAGCGGCTGCGGGCGCTGATCGACCAGGCCGACGTGGTGATCGAGAATTTCAAGCTGGGGGGCCTGCGCAAGTTCGGGCTGGACTACGAGACGCTTTCGGCGCGCAATCCGCGGCTGGTCTATGCCTCGATCACCGGCTTCGGGCAGGACGGGCCGCGCGCGGCGCAGCCGGGCTATGATTTCCTGATCCAGGGCATGTCGGGCATCATGGACCTGACCGGCGATCCGGCGGGCGAGCCGCAGAAGGTCGGCGTGGCCTGGATCGACATCTTCACCGGGCTTTACGGGGTGATCGCCGTGCAGGCGGCGCTGGCCGAGCGGGCGCGCTCGGGCCTGGGCCAGCATCTGGACCTGTCGCTGCTGGATTGCGGCGTCGCCGTGCTGGCCAATCAGGCGACGAATTACCTGCTGGGCGGCACGGTGCCGCACCGGCTGGGCAATGCGCACCCGAATATCGTGCCCTATCAGCTGTTCCCGGCCTCGGACGGGCATCTGATCGTCGCCTGCGGGAATGACCGTCAGTTTGCAGCGCTGTGTCGAGTGCTGGAACTGCCCACACTGGCGGATGACCCGGACTTTGCCACCAACCCCGCGCGGGTGGCGAACCGCGCGCGGTTGGCGCCGCTCTTGGCCGATGCCACGCGCCGCTTCACCCGGAGCGCGCTGATCGCCGCGCTGGAGGGGGCGGGGGTGCCCGCCGGCCCGGTCAACGACGTGGCCGAGGCCCTGGCCGAACCGCAGGTGCAGGCCCGCGACCTGCGCATCGCCCCCGAGGGCATTGCCGGCCTGCGCAGCCCGCTGCGCTTTTCGCGCAGCCCGCTGGTGACGGAACGCGCCGCCCCGGCGCTTGGCGATGGCGAATGGTGCTTCCAAGGGTGAGCCCTGGGTGTTTGTTCCGATGATTTGATGGGGCGATTCCCGCCAATGAATGGAGCGGTTCGTCGCAGCCTGCAGCCTTGCCCGCAGGGGCAAGACGCTGAACGGCCTCATGCCATGGGAATGCTTCGGCAAGGACCACACCGATTCATCGGTGATCCGATCCGCCAGATGCAGAAACCGAACGGCTAGCCCTGCCGCCCGGCGCGGCAGGCGGCGCGATAGCTGCTGGGGGTCTGGCCGAACATGGCCCGGAACAGCCGCGAGAACTGCGCCTGATCGCTGAAGCCGAAGCGATAGGCGATGGCGGCCAGCGACAGGTCGCCCGGCATCTGCAACATGTCCCGCGCCGCCTTCAGCCGCGCCTCGCGGATGAATTGCGCGACCGTCGTCTCGGTATCGCCGAACAGGTCGTGCAGATAGCGTTTCGAGATGCCGCAGGCCGCCGCCACCGTCTGGGGCGACAGGGCCGGATCGGTCAGGTTGCGCAGGATCGTGTCCTGCGCGCGCTTCAGATGCGCGGCGCGGATCACCGTGGCGGCGCCGGCATCGGTCTCCGCCTGCCGGTCCAGCGCCAGCGCCAGCAACTCGACCAGCTGCCGGCCCAGCACCTCCGAGGCGGCGGGGTCCGCCGGCATGGCATGGGCGCGGCGCACCGTCTCGGCGAACAGCCCGCCCAGCCCCTCGCGCCCGTCGAAGACCGTGGCGCACAGCCGGTCGGGCTGGCGCAGCCTTTCGGCCAGCGCGCCGCGGGCGATCTTCATCACCAACAGGTCGTTGCGCGCCTGATAGGCGAAGCGATAGGGCTCGTCGCCGCGCTCGACGATGAAGCCGCCGGGGGCGCAGGTGATGTCGCGGCCCAGCTGGCGAAACAGCACCGGGGCAAGGCTGGGGATGGTGACCAGGTATTCCTCGGCCTCGCCCTGCCGGATCAGGCCGGGCACCCGTTCATAGCGCGCCGGCTCGGTGCGCAGCCGCGACAGCGACACCCGCCCCATGCCGCGCCGCTCCAGCCGGCCCTGGAAG
Source organism: Paracoccus sp. FO-3 (assembly GCF_006386455.1). Lineage (NCBI taxonomy): Bacteria > Pseudomonadati > Pseudomonadota > Alphaproteobacteria > Rhodobacterales > Paracoccaceae > Paracoccus > Paracoccus sp. FO-3. Next base: position 33,112 of record NZ_VCBQ01000022.1, read on the forward strand.
GTGGCGGGGTCGCGATAGCTCAGGTGCAGCGGGAAATAGGTATCCGCGATGATCGCCGACCAATGCGCCGCGCGCTCGGGCGGGGCGATGGCGGCCGTGCCGTAGCTTTCCAGGGTCATGATGCGCCTCCCCGCATCGCTTGGGCGATTCGTAGCGCGCCGCGAGCAATCGGGCAAAAGAAAACTGGCGCGGCGGGCAGGAGGCTGCGCCGCGGCGGCCGATCCTGCCGCTTGGATCGGCAGGACTGCACCCGGCGACAAGTTTATCCGCACCCAGCGCCAAGACCGGCCGCCGCCCAGGCCGCACCATGGTCCGACCGAAAAGATGCCGCGCCAGGCGGCACGCCGCAGGGAGAAGACCGTGACCAGCCGATTCCCGGCTGCCCTGCCCGTGTGCGCCCATGCGGCCCCAGACAGGGAAAAGCCATGACCAGACCCAAACCCGACCCCATCACGCTTTCGGTGGTGCGCGGCGTGCTGGAGACCACGCAGCGCGAGATGACGCTGACTCTGGAACAGACCGCCCGCAGCTCGGTCTTCAACCTCGCGCATGACTATTCGACCGCGCTCTTCAACCACACGCCCGAGATGATCCTGCAAGGCCAGGACATCCCCATCCACTTGGGCAGCCTGATCCCGGCGATGAAATCGGTGGCGCAGTTCTTCCAGGGCGACATCCACGAGGGCGACCTGATCCTGCACAACGACCCGGCCCATGGCGGCAGCCATATCATCGACACCTGCATGTATTACCCGGTCTTCTACCAGGGCGAGCTGGTGTTCTGGACCGTCTGCAAGGGCCACCTGACCGATATCGGCGGCCCGGTGCCCGCCGGCTACAACCCCAACGCGACCGAGATCTATGCCGAGGGGCTGCGCATCCCGCCGGTCAAGCTCTGGGACCGCGGCAGGCCGCGCCATGACGTGATGAACCTGATCCTGACCAACATGCGCGCCCGCCGCGACCAGGAGGGCGACTTCAACGCCCTGATCGGCGCCTGCCAGGTCGGCGCCCGCAACCTGGTCCGGCTGATGGACAAATACGGCAAGCAGGTGGTGCAGGACTGCATCGCCGAGCTTCTGGACATGGCCGAGGCGCATATGAGAAAGCTCATCGCCCAGGTGCCCGACGGCACCTATACCGGCACGGCGGTGCTCGAGGATGCGGGCCACGGCTTCGGCGACATGGACATCACCGCAACGGTGACGATCCAGGGCGACGGCTGCCACATCGCCATCAGCTCGCCGCCGCAGGTGCCCTATTTCATCAACAGCTACGAAGGCAACAGCCATTCCGGCGTCTACCTGGGGCTGATGATGTTCGCGCAGCTGCCGCCGCCCTATAACGAGGGGCTCTATCGCTGCGTGACCACCGACATGGGGCCCAGGGGCACGCTCTGCAACGCGAAATCCCCGGCGCCGCACATGAACTGCACCACGACGCCGATGGAGACGCTGACCGATGCGGTGCGGCTGGCCTTCGAACAGGCCGCACCCGCCAAGGTATCGGCCAGCTGGGGCCATGCCAACGGCTGCAACATCGCCGGCTGGGACAAGCGCCATGACGAGGAATACGTGACCATGGTGCTGGCCTCGATCATCTCGGGGGCGGGGGCCACGGCCAGCCAGGACGGCTGGCACGCCTGCGGGCCGGAATGCTGCTTCGGCGCGCTGACCTCGGGCGACATCGAGATGCTGGAGCACAGCTATCCGATCATCATCCACCGCTATTCCCTGATGCAGGATTCGGGCGGCGCCGGCCAGTTCCGCGGCGGCTCGGGCACCTGCTGGGAGGTCGAGCCGCTGGACAGCCCGATGACGCTCGTCACCTTCGGCGAGGGCCGCCGCATCCCGGCCATGGGCGCGGCCGGGGCGAAATCGACGCTGATCCCGCCCAAGGTCGGCCGGCTGGAAGTGACCCGCAATGGCCAGACGCAGGTCATCACCGAAAACGTCATCGAGACCATCCAGCCGGGCGAACGCGCCGCGAACCGCAACCCCGGCGGCGGCGGCTACGGCAACCCCTACCAGCGCCCGGTCGAGAAGGTGGTCGAGGATGTCAGGAACGGCCTCGTCAGCCTGGAGGGGGCGCGGCTCGACTACGGCGTCGTCATCGCCGATGCCGCGACCCTTGCCGTCGATCACGCCGCCACCGCGCGCCTGCGCGCCGCGTAAGGCTTTCTCCGTTTTCCAAATACCCCGCGGGGGTCCGGGGGCGCGAAGCCCCCGGCGCCGGACCCGCGGACCGCAGCCACAGATGGAACCCGCCATGAAACACCAATATCGCCTCGGCATCGACGCCGGCGGCACCTTCACCGATTTCATCCTCGCCGACCGCAAGGGAGAGCTGCGCATCTTCAAGGCGCTCTCCACCCCGCAAGACCCGACGCAAGCCATCCGCAACGGCCTCGCCGTGATCGAGGAAGAGACGGGGATCGCCCCGCGCGAACTGGTCTCGAACGCCGATCTCTGCATCAACGGCACCACGGTCGGGCTCAATGCGCTCATCACCCATACCGGCGCCAAGACCGGCCTGATCGCCACCAAAGGCCACGAGGACAGCATCGAGATCCGCCTCGGCCACAAGGAGGACGGCTATCGCTACGACCCGGACTATCCGCCCGCGACCATGCTGGTGCCGCGCTACCTACGGCGCGGGATCAGCGAGCGGGTGATCTCGACCGGCGCCGTCCACACCCCGCTGGACGAAGACGAGCTGCGCGAGGCCTGCCGGCATTTCCTGCGCGAAGGCGTGCAGTCGGTCGCGATCAGCTTCGTCTGGTCCGTGCTGCATCCCGATCACGAATTGCGCGCCGCCCAGATCGTGCGCGAGATGATGCCGGGCGTGCCGCTGACCGTCGGCAGCCAGCTCTATCCGCAGCTGCGCGAATACACCCGGACCTCGACCGCGGTGGTGAACGCCTATCTGGCGCCGATCCTGTCGTGCTACGTGCAGGCGGTGGACGGCTATTTCCAAAGCCTCGGCGCGCGCCAGCCGGTGCGCTACTTCCAGTCGAACGGCGGGCTGGCGCTGGGCTCGGTGGTCTCGGACCGTTCGGTCTATGCGATCAACTCGGGCCCGGCCTCGGCGCCGCGGGCGGCGCTTTACCTGGGCGAGCCCTATGGCCTGAAGGACATCATCACCGTCGACATGGGCGGCACCAGCTTCGACATCACCCTGACCCGCGACGGCCAGGCCAATGTCTCGAAGAACATCGACTTCCTGCGCTATCGCATCGGCATCCCGATGATCCAGGTCGAGACCCTGGGCGCGGGCGGCGGCTCGATCGGCTGGATCGACTCGATGGGGCTGATGCAGATGGGGCCGCAATCTGCGGGGTCCGAGCCCGGCCCGGCCTGCTACGGCAAGGGCGGCGAGATGCCGACCACGACCGACGCCAACCTGGTGCTGGGCTACCTGAACCCGCAGGGGCTGGTCGGCGGCCGCCTGCCGCTCGGTGTCGAAAAGGCGCGCGAGGCGATCCGCAAGCACCTGGCCGAGCCCCTGGGCATCAGCGTCGAGACGGCCGCCTACGGCATGTTCACCATCGTCAACAACAACATGGTGAACGCGATCCGCCGCGTCTCGGTCGAGCGTGGCTACGATCCGCGCGACTTCGTGCTGAATTGCGCGGGCGGCGCGACCGGCGCGCATATCACCGCGCTCGCCCGCGAGATGGGGATCGGCAAGGTGCTGGTCTCCAAGCTCGCCTCGGGGCTTTGCGCCTTCGGCCAGATCATCTCGGACGTGAAATACAACTACATGGCCCCCATCGCCGCGCGGCTGGAAGGGGCCGAGGCGGCCAAGCGCCTGGACCAGACCTTCGCCCGGCTGGAAGACAGGGGCCGGGCCGAGCTGATGGCCGACGATTTCGCCCCCGAGCGGATCGGCATCCGCCGCAGCCTCGACATGCGCTATGTCGGGCAGGTGCATGAATGCACGGTCAGCGTCGATCCCTTCCCGATCGACGAGGCGGCGCTGGACCGGCTCAAGGCCGCCTTCCACGCCCGCCACGAGGAGCTTTACACCTATGCCGAGCCGCACAGCCCGGTCGAGGTGGTGAACGTGGAAAGCGCTGTCTCGGGCGCGGTCGAGCGTCCGGCGCGGATGCGCATCGCGCAGGGCGCAGGCGCCCATGCGGCGCTGTCGGGCACGCGCGAGATGATCTTCGACGCCTCGGGCCGCAAGCACGAAACCCCGGTCTATGACGGCGCCAAGCTGGGCGCGGGCGATGTCGTCACCGGCCCGGCGGTCATCCAGGAGGTGACGACCACCATCGTCATCGAGCCGGGCTGGGTCGCCGAACTGGACGGCAACGGCGTCTATGTCGTGACCGCGACCAGCGGCGCGGCGCCGGCGCACAAGCAGGCCAGGGCGCTGGCCGAGGCCTGACCCCAAGGCCGGGCCCAAGGCCGGGCGGGGCCGCGCAAGGCCCCGCCCATCCCCATCCAATCACAAAAATCATGCAGGGAGCTTCAGCCATGGCTGGATCTTTGGACAATTCGGAAGAACTGGAATTTTCGGACCGGCCGGTGCCGCGCGACCAGCGCATGGGCCGGCTGCCCCTGACCATGGCCTGGTGGTCGGTCTGCTCGGCCATGTTCTATCTCGTCATCGCCGCCTCGCTGGCGCTGGCCTATGGGGCGCGCAACGCCATCATCGGGCTGGTGCTGTCGGTCATCGCCTATGCGGCGGTGAACGCGGTGCTGGTGCGGCACGCGATCCGCACCGGGCTCAGCGTATCGCTGTTCTCGCGCATCCTGCTGGGCCGCAGCGGGGCGGCGGTGGCGACGCTGATCTTCTTTGCCACCGCGATCTATTACGCGGTGTTCGAGGGCTCGGTGATCGCCGTCGCCCTGCGCGAATATGCCGGCATCTCCTATCCGCTGGCGGCGCTGGTGGTGGCGGTCTATTCGGTGGCGCTGATCTTCGGCTCGATCCAGAACTGGCTGGACAAGTTCAACGGCGTGCTTCTGCCCTTCTACCTGCTGGGGCTGGTCGCGGCGGTGGCGCTGGCGGTGGCGGAATACGGCTATTCGGACGCCTGGCTGAACCTTGGGCCACAGGGCGGCGCGCCCGCCGGCGGCTGGTGGGATTGCTTCGTCGCCTATATGGGCGTCTGGATCCTGATGATGTTCACCTATGACTATGCCCGCTTCGGCCGGCCCGAGGACGCGCGTTTCCACGCCACCATCAACTTCGGCGCGCCCTTCTATGCCGTGGCCTTCCTGCTCAACGGGCTGGTCGGCATCTTCCTGGCCGCCAGCCTGCCGACCGAGGGCGGGGTTTCCGAGGTCTCGGTCGTCTTCGCGCTGGTGCAGCTGATGGGCGTGGGGGGCCTCGCCTTCGTCTGGATCTCGCAGACCCGGATCAATACCGCGAACTATTACCTCGCCGCGGTGAACATGGAGAGCTTTGCCCAGACCGTCTTTCGCCTGCACCTGCCGAAATGGGTCTGGGCCTGCGTGGTCGGCGCCGTCACCTATGCGCTGATGCTGGCCGATGTCTTTGCCTATATCCTGCAGGCGCTGGCCTATCAGGGCATCTTCGTCGTGGCCTGGGTCGGCATCGCGCTGGTCCATATCGCGACGGATCGCGGCGCCGGCGACGCCGATCTGGCGCAGGCGCGCGCGGTCAACCCGGCGGGGCTGGGGGCCTGGCTTCTGGCCTCGGGCGCGGGGCTGGCGCTGCATTTCGTCGGCGGCACGGCGGCTTCGCTTTCGGCGCCGTCGACCTTCCTGGTCGCGGCGGCGGGCTATGCGACGCTGGCGGGCCGGGCGGCGGCGCGCCGGGCGCTGTCCTGACCCCTGGCACAAGGCCGGTTGCGCGCAGCCGGCCTTGCTGTCAGATTCCGCCGCGGAGGAAGGAAGGGGGCGGAGCCATGCCTTGGATGCACGGGCCCAGATGCGGATAGGGCCGGCCTTGCGCAAGCCGGTTGCGGGCTGCTGGCCGCTGGCGCTGTGCCTGGCCTGCGTGGCGGCCGTCCTGTGGCTGGGGGCGCAGCTGGCGCATCAGCATTACTTCCACGAAGGCCACGCCCGCGCCACCACCGCGCTGCGGCTGACGGTGAACGCGCTCAACGCCGACCTGGCCCGCTACGAGGTGGTGCCGCAGCTGGTCGCCGACCTGGACCTGATCCGCCAGCTTGCCGCCGATCCCGGCAATGCCGCGCTGCGCCGGCAGACGAACCGCTGGCTGGCCGAGCAGAACGAGGCCGTGCAGGCCTCGGACATCTACCTGATCCTGCCCGATGGCGAGACCATCGCCCATTCCGGCTACCTGGGCCCGGCCAGCTTCGTCGGGCAGAACTTCAGCTACCGGCCCTATGTCATCGACGCCATGGCGGGCGGGCAGGGGCGGTTCTACGGCATCGGCACCACCTCGGGGGTGCGGGGCTATTTCTTCTCGGCCCCGGTCGAGGACGATGCCGGCCGGATCAGCGCCGTCGTCGCGGTCAAGATCGGCGTCGACCGGATCGAGGCCTCCTGGCGCGGCAACCAGTATCGCGTGCTGGTGACCGACCCCGAGGGCACGGCCTTCCTGTCCTCGGAGCCGAGCTGGCTTTACCACAGCATCCGGCCGCTGACGCCCGAGCGGCTGGCGCGCACCGAATCCTCGCGCCGCTATGCCGGCACGCCGCTGGCCGAATTGCCGATGCAGCGGCTGGCGCTGCATGGCGCGCCGGTGTTCCGCCTGCCGCCCGCGCTTGGGGGCGAGGAGGCGCGCAGCCACGACTATATCGCCGCCTCCGAGGACATGCCGGGGGCGGGCTGGACCGTGCATGTGCTGCTGGACAGCGCCGACTTGCGGGCCGAGGCGCGGCTGGCGGTGCTGAGCCTGGCGCTGCTGATCGCCGTCGCCGGCATCGGGCTGATGATGTGGCGCCAGCGCCGGGCGCGGATCGCCGACCGCCTGGCCGCCACCGCCGAGCTGGAGCGCCGCGTGGTCGAGCGCACCGCCGACCTGGCGCGGGTCAACAGCCAGCTGGAGCAGGAGATCGCCGAGCGCCGCGCCACCGAGGCCGAGCTGCGCGCCGCCCAGGCCAGCCTGGTGCAGGTCGGCAAGCTGGCGGCGCTGGGGCAGATGTCAGCCTCGCTCTCGCACGAGATCAACCAGCCGCTGGCGGCGGCGCGCAACTATGCCGACAGCGCCGCCATCCTGATCGAGCGCGGCGACCTGGCCCGCGCGCGCGAAAACATCGCCCAGATCCTGGCGCTGGTGGACCGCATGGCCGCCATCGGCAAGCACCTGCGCCATGCCGCGCGAAAGCCCGACGACCGGCTGGGCGCGGTGGCGCTGGCCGGGCTGCTGGACGAGACCCGCACCATCGTCGCCGCCCGGCTGGCCAGCAGCGGCGCGGTGCTGGAGCTGGACGTGCCGCCCGACCTGCCGCCGCTGCGGGCGGGGCCGACGCGCCTGCAGCAGGTGCTGGTGAACCTGATCACCAATGCCGCCGATGCGGTCGAGGGCGGGGCGGACCGCCGCATCACGCTGTCGGCGCGGGCCGAGGCGGGCCGCATCGCCATCCGGGTGCGCGACCGCGGCCCCGGCGTGCCCGCGGCCATCGCCGCGCGCATCTTCGACCCGTTCTTCACCACCAAGGGCATGGGGGCGGGGCTGGGCCTGGGCCTGTCGATCACCGCCAATATCGCGCGCGATTTCGGCGGCGAGATCGCCTGCCGCAACATGGACCCCGGCGCCGAGTTCTGCGTGACCCTGCCCGCTGCCGCGGCTGCCGAGGCCGCCGCATGACCCGGCGCGTGCTTCTGGTCGAGGATGACGAGCAGATGCGCAGCTCGACCGCGCAGGCGCTGGAGCTGGCGGGTTTCGCCGTCGAGCCGCTGGCCTCGGGCGAGGAGGCGCTGGCGCTGGCCGGGCCGGGCTTTGCCGGCGCGGTGGTCAGCGACATCCGCATGCCGGGCATGGACGGCATGACCCTGCTGGGCCGGCTGCACGAGGTCGATCCCGAGATCCCGGTGATCCTGGTCACCGGCCATGCCGAGGTGCCGCTGGCGGTCGAGGCGATCCGCGGCGGCGCCTATGATTTCATCGAAAAGCCCTTCGTGGTGCAGGAGCTGGCCACGGTGATCCGCCGCGCCATCGACCATCGCGGGCTGGTGCTGGAAAACCGCCGCCTGCGCGCCGTCGCAGGCAAGCGCGACGATGTCGAGGCGAGGCTGCCCGGCCGCACCCAGGTCATGGTCGACCTGCGCTATCGGCTGCGCGCCATCGGCGCCTCGGACGCCGATGCTCTGGTGATCGGCCCGACCGGCGCCGGCAAGGAGGTGGTGGCGCGCACGCTGCACGACATCTCGGCCCGCGCCGGGCGGCCCTTCATCGCCATCAACTGCGCCGCCCTGCCCGAGGCGCTGATCGAATCCGAGCTGTTCGGCCACGAGGCCGGCGCCTTTCCCGGCGCGCTGCGCCCGCGATACGGCAAGTTCGAACATGCGCGCGGCGGCACGGTGCTGCTGGACGAGATCGGCTCGATGCCTTTGGAGTTGCAGGCCAAGCTGCTGCGGGTGCTGCAGGAACGCACGATCACCCGGCTCGGCTCGAACGACCCGGTGGCGCTGGACGTGCGCTTCATCGCCGTCAGCAAGGCCGATCTGGAGGGGCTGGTCGCGCAGGGCCGCTTTCGCGAGGATCTGTTCTGGCGGCTGAATGTCGCCGTGCTGCACGTCCCGCCGCTTTCCGCCCGGCGCGAGGACATTCCGCTGCTGTTCCTGCAGCTCTTGCGCGAGGCCGCCGCCCGCCACAACCTGCCCGAGCGCCAGGCCCCCGCCGCCTTCCTGTCCGGCCTGGCAGCGCGGGAATGGCCGGGCAACGTGCGCGAATTGCGCAACCTGGCCGAGCGTTTCGTGCTGGGGCTGGAAGGGGTCGAGCTTGGCCCGGTGCAGGGCGCGCGCCTGGCCGACCGCGTGGCCGCCTTCGAGCGCAGCCTGATCGCCGGCGCCATCGCCGCCCATGACGGCAAGCTGCGCCCGGTCTACGAGACGCTGGGGATCTCGCGCAAGACGCTTTACGAGAAGATGCAGAAATACGGGCTAGACCGCCGGCTGATCCTGGATGCGCCCGAGGACGAGACGGGCTGAGCGAAAAATGGGTGGAAATCCACCCATTCCTGCAGGGCGATGTTCCCCTTTCCACCCATTTCCGGCGCATTGCGGCAATATGCGCCGCATGGTCTGCGTTTTTGATTTGTGCCGCGGTCCGGCCCGCCGCAGGCTTCACCCGGTAGCCGCGCCGGGCAAGGCGCCGGCCGGCATATCCTTGGGGAGGGAACATGGCTTATCCGAAGCTTCTGGGCGCGCTTTGCGCCGCGACATTGCTGGCCGCGCCGGCCTTTGCGCAGGACTGGCCGCAGCGCCAGATCACCATGGTCGTGCCGTTCTCGGCCGGCGGTCCGACCGATACGGTCGCGCGCATGGTGGCCGAGCGCATGTCGGCCGACCTGGGCCAGCAGATCATCGTCGAGAATATCGGCGGCGCCGGCGGCACCCTGGGCGCGGCCAATGTCGCCAAGGCCGATCCGGACGGCTATACGGTGCTTTTGCACCATATCGGCATGGCGACCTCGGCCACGCTTTACCGCAACCTGGCCTATGACACGCTGAACGCCTTCGAATATGTCGGGCTGGTGACCGAGGTGCCGATGGTGGTGACGGCGCGCAAGGATTTCGAGCCGGCCGATTTCACCGCCTTCAAGGACTACGTCAAGGCCAATGCCGACCAGCTGACGCTGGCCAATGCCGGCATCGGCGCGGCCAGCCACCTGTGCGGCATGCTGCTGATGCAGGCGCTGGAGGCGCCCTTGGTGACGGTGCCCTACAAGGGCACCGGCCCGGCGATGACCGACCTGCTGGGCGGGCAGACCGACATCATGTGCGACCAGACCACCAACACCACCCAGCAGATCAAGGGCGGCACGATCAAGGCCTATGCCGTGACCTCGCCCGAGCGGCTGGAGCTGTTCCCCGACCTGCCCACCGCCAAGGAAGGCGGGGTCGAGACGATGGAATTCGGCATCTGGCACGGCATCTATGCCCCCAAGGGCACGCCGGCCGAAGTGACCGAGCGGCTGTCGCAGGCCCTGCAGGTCGCGCTGGCCGACGAGGGCGTCGCCAAGGCGATGGCCGACCTGGGCACCGCGCCCGAGCCGGCGGAAAACGCCACGCCGGCCGCGCTCAAGGCCAAGCTGGAATCCGAGATCGCCCGCTGGAAGCCGGTGATCGAGGCCGCCGGCGTCTATGCCGACTGAAACGGAAAGCGGCCCCGCCCCTTGCGGCGGGGCCCGTCACTCGGGGGGAGGAACGCATGTCCGCAAAACCCAAGGATACCACCGACATCGTCGCCGGGCTTTCGATGATGGCGGCGGCGGCATTCTTCGGCTGGCACACGGCCGGGCTGGAAATCGGCACTTCGCTGCGGATGGGGCCGGGATATTTCCCGATGGTCCTGTCCGGCCTTCTGTTCGTTCTGGGGCTGATCATCCTGCTGAGATCCTTCGGGCGCGAGGATGACGAGCCCTTCGGCAAGGTCGCCTGGCGCGGGCTGCTGTTCATCCTGCCGGCGCCGATCTTCTTTGGCCTGACGGTGCGCGGCCTCGGCTTCGTGCCGGCGCTGTTCTTCACCACGCTGATCGCCTCGCAGGCCTCGATGCGCATGCGGCCGCTGGCGGCGCTGATCCTGGCGGTGGCGGTGACGATCCTGTCCACGCTGATCTTCAGCTACGGCCTTGGCCTGCCCTTCCGGCGCTTCGGTCCCTGGCTGGGCATGTGAGGGCGCGATGGAACTTTTCAGCAATCTCGCCCTTGGCTTTTCGGTCGCCTCCTCGCTGGAGAACCTGGCCTTCTGCCTGATCGGGGTGCTGCTCGGCACGCTGATCGGCGTGCTGCCCGGCATCGGTGCCACGGCGACCATCGCCATGCTCTTGCCGATCACCTTCCAGCTGGAGCCCGTCAGCTCGCTCATCATGCTGGCCGGCATCTATTACGGCGCGCAATACGGCGGCTCGACCACGGCGATCCTGATCAACATGCCGGGCGAAAGCTCGTCGGCCGTCACCGCCATCGACGGCTACCAGATGGCCCGCAAGGGCAAGGCCGGCACCGCGCTGGCGCTGGCGGCGCTGGGGTCGTTCTTCGCCGGCTCGGTCTCGACCTTCCTGGTGGCGCTGTTCGCCCCGCCGCTGACCGCGGTGGCGCTGAAATTCGGCGCGGCCGAGTATTTCAGCCTGATGGTGCTGGGCCTGGTGATGTCGGTGGCGCTGGCGCATGGCTCGGTTCTCAAGGCGCTGGCCATGGTGGTGCTGGGCCTGCTTCTGGGCATGGTCGGCACCGACATCTATACCGGCGCGCCGCGCTTCACCCTGGGGATCACGCAATTCGCCGACGGGCTGAACTTCGTCGCCGTCGCCGTGGGGGTCTTCGGCATCGCCGAGATCCTGCGCAATCTCGAGGACGAGCATGACCGCCAGGTCATGACCAAGAACATCAACCGGCTGTTCCCGACGCGCGAGGAGTTGCGCCAGATGATCGGTCCCGTCCTGCGCGGCACCGGCATCGGCTCGATCCTGGGCATCCTGCCGGGGGGCGGGGCGATTCTGGCCAGTTTCGCCAGCTACACGATCGAGAAGAAGGTCTCCCGCCACCCCGAGGAGTTCGGCAAGGGTGCGCTGGCCGGCGTCGCCGGGCCGGAGAGCGCCAATAACGCCGGGGCGCAGACCAGCTTCATCCCGCTCTTGACGCTGGGGATTCCGGCGAACCCGGTGATGGCGCTGATGATCGGCGCCATGATCATCCAGGGCATCGTGCCGGGGCCGAACGTGGTCAGCGAACAGCCCGCGCTGTTCTGGGGCATCGTGGCCAGCATGTGGATCGGCAACCTGATGCTGGTGGTGCTGAACCTGCCGCTGATCGGGCTGTGGGTCAAGCTGCTGAGCGTGCCCTATTACGTGCTGTTCCCGATCATCATGGCCATGTGCTCGATCGGGGTCTATTCGGTGAACTCGAACAGCTACGACCTGTTCGCCGTCGCCTTCTTCGGTCTGCTTGGCTATGTCATGTCCAAGCTGCGCTGCGAGCCGGCGCCGCTGCTGCTGGGCTTTGTCCTGGGCCCGCTGCTGGAGGAAAACCTGCGCCGGGCGATGATCCTGTCGCGCGGCGATCCCACGACCTTCCTGACCCGTCCGATCAGCGCCACCCTGCTGGTGATGTCGCTGATCGTGCTGGTGCTGGTCTTCATGCCGCAGATCCGCAAGCGCCGGGACGAGGTCTTTACCGAAAGCGACGCCTGAACATTCAACTGGGAGGAAACCATGACCGCATCCATCACCCGCCGCCTGCTGCTGGGCGCCGCCATGGCGCTTGGCCTGGCCGGCGCCGCCGCCGCCGAATACCCGGATCGCCCGATCACCCTGGTCATCCCCTTTGCCGCCGGTGGCTCGACCGACGTGGTCGGGCGCATCGTCGCCGAACGGATGAGCCAAGAGCTGGGCCAGCAGGTCATCGTGCAGAACGTCGGCGGCGCCGGCGGCAGCCTGGGCGCGGCCCAGGTCGCCAAGGCCGATCCCGACGGCTATACGATCCTGATGGCCACCGTCGCCACCCATGCGCTGAACCCGCTGATCCTGAAGCAGAAACCCTACGATCCGGTCGCGGATTTCGCGCCTGTGTCGCTGTTGGTGCTGGTGCCGAACGTGCTGGCGGTGAACCCGGAGCTGCCGGTGAACACGGTGCAGGAACTGATCGACCTCGCCAAGGCCGAGCCGCTGGCCTATGCCTCGTCAGGCAACGGCACGCCGCTGCACCTGTCGGGCGAGCTGTTCAAGGCCATGGCCGGGGTGGACATCACCCATATCCCCTACAAGGGCTCGGGCCCGGCGCTGACCGACGTTCTGGGCAACCAAGTGCCGATCATCTTCGACAACCTGCCCTCGGCCTCGGGGCATATCGCCTCGGGCAAGCTGCGGGCGCTTGGCGTGACCACCGCCGAACGCGCGCCCAGCTTCCCCGACATCCCGGCCATCGCCGAGACCCTGCCGGGATACGAAACCTATACCTGGAACGCGCTTTTCGCCCCCGCCGGCACGCCGCCCGAGGCGGTCGAGGCGCTGAACAAGGCCGCGCTGGCCGCCATGGCCGACCCGGCGGTGGCCGAGCGGATGAAGGAGTTCTCGGCCACCATCGTCGCCTCGTCCCCCGAGGAACTGGCCGAGCATGTCAAGGCCGAGATGGCGAAATGGGAGCCGGTGGTCCGCGACGCCAATGTCAGCCTGGACTGAGCGGGGATAAAAGGGCCGGAAACCGGCCCTTTCGCCCCTAGCCCCCTGCGGCGGGGGCGGATGATCTGGCGCCGGCCGCGCGCGTGCCGGCGCCGCCGCCGTTCAGCCGGCGCAGCGACAGGTCCAGCCGCGCCTCGGCCTCGCGGATCTCGCGGCTGGCCTGGCGCAGATAGCCGATATGCTCGCCCGCTGCCTGCCGGGCGGCCTCGGCATCGCGGGCAAGGATCGCCTCGGCGATGGCGCGGTGCTGCTGGCGCAGCAACTCGCGGATGGCCGGCACCGCGAACAGCCGGCTGCGGTTCTGGATCACGTCTGAGCGCAGCACCCCCGCCAGCGCCTGCATGATCTGCAAGAGCGTCAGGTTATGGCTCGCCTCATAGATCAGCAGGTGCAACTCGGCATCCGCCTCGGCCTCCTCGCCGGTATCGGCGCGGGCATGGGCGCGGTCGATGCGGCCAAGGCAGTCGCGGATGCGCGCCAGCTCGATCTCGGTGGCGCGCTGCGCGGCCAGCCCGGCTGCCGCGCTTTCGACGATGCCGCGGAACTCCAGGTAATCGTCCGCCGCCTCGGCATGGCGGGCCAGCATGGCGATCAGCGGATCGGTGATCGCCGCGCTGCCCAGGGCTGCCACCCGGCTGCCGCGCCCGCCGGCGCTGGTCAGTAGCCCGCGCTCCTCAAGGATCTTCAGCCCGTCGCGCAGGGTCGAGCGCGAGACGTTCAGCCGCTCGGCCAGCTCGCGCTCGGGCAAGAGCCGCTCGTCGGGGCGCAGCGAGCCCTCAAGGATCAGCGATTCGAGATGCTGGGCCACGGCCTCGGCGGCGCGTTCGGATTTTACGGAAGCGTTGGTCATGGGCGCTCGTGCGATTTTGTCGGATCGCTGCCATGTAAGCACAAATCCGGCGCGTTGGTCCAGAAAAATACCGATTGACTAATGTGGTCTGAAAATTATACCAAGAATGCAGGGGCAGAGGACGGCCCCGCCACCAAGGGAGGAGAGCTTGTCCGGTATCGCCATGCCCAGCCCCGATGCGGCCATTCTTGCGCGCGCGCCGCAGATCGTCGCCGCCCTGCGCGACGTCCTGCCCGCGGATGCCGTGATCTCGGACCCCGAGGAGACGCGGGCCTATGAATGCGACGCGCTGACCGCCTATCGCTGCCCGCCGCTGGCCGTGGTGCTGCCGCGCACGACCGAGGAAGTCGCGGCCGCCATGCGCATCTGCCACGAGATGCGGGTGCCGGTGGTGCCGCGCGGTGCGGGAACCTCGCTGGCCGGGGGCGCGCTGCCCACGGCCGATTCGGTCATCATCGCCACCCTGCGCCTGCGCGAGGTGCTGGAGATCGACACCGCGAACCGCATCATTCGCGTGCAGACCGGCGTGACCAACCTGTCGGTCAGCGCCGAGCTGGAGCCGCATGGCTTCTTCTATGCGCCCGACCCGTCCTCGCAGCTGGCCTGCACCATCGCCGGCAATATCGCGATGAACTCGGGCGGGGCGCATTGCCTGAAATACGGCGTCACCACCAACAACCTGATGGGCGCCACCGTGGTGCTGACCACCGGCGAGGTGGTCGAGCTGGGCGGGCCCGAGATGGGGCCGATGGGCCTGGACCTGATGGGGCTGATCTGCGGCTCGGAAGGGCAGCTGGGCATCGTGACCGAGGCCACCTTGCGCATCCTGCCGCGCCCCGAGGGTGCGCGCCCGGTGCTGATCGGATTCGACGGCGCCGAGGTGGCCGGCGAATGCGTGGCGCGGATCATCCGCTCGGGCGTGCTGCCGGTCGCCATCGAATACATGGACGACGTCTGCCTGCGCGCGGTCGAGGCCTTTGCCCATGCCGGCTATCCCGATTGCGCCGCGGTGCTGATCGTCGAGGTCGAGGGCTCGCCGGCCGAGATCGACCACCAGATCGCCCGCATCCGCGAGATCGCGGGTGCCCTGAACCCGGTCGAGTTCCGCGAAAGCCGCAATGCCGACGAAGCCATGGCGATCTGGAAGGGCCGCAAGTCGGCCTTTGGCGCCATGGGCCGGCTGGGCGACTATATCTGCCTGGACGGCACCGTGCCGGTGGGCCAGCTGCCCTATACGCTGAAGATGATCGGCGAGCTTTCGCGCCAGCACGGGCTGGAGGTCGCGAATGTCTTTCATGCCGGCGACGGCAACATGCACCCGCTGATCCTGTTCAACGCCAACAAGCCCGGCGACCTGGAGCGGGCCGAGGCTTTCGGCAACGACATCCTGCGGCTTTGCGTCGATGTCGGCGGCTGCCTGACCGGCGAGCATGGCGTGGGCATCGAAAAGCGCGACCTGATGGGCAAGCAATATGACGGCCCCGACCTGGAGATCCAGATGGCGGTCAAGGACGCTTTCGACCCGCGCTGGCTGCTCAACCCGGCCAAGGTCTTTCCGCTGGACGCAAGCCAGCCCTGGCGCGAGGAGGCAGCCGCCCGATGACCCCCGACAACCCCAGCGGCGCGGGGCTGAGCCCCGCCAGCGAGGCCGAGCTTGCCGCCCTGATCGCTGAGCGTTTCGCCGCCCGTCTGCCCCTGCGCATCGCCGGCGGCGGCACGCGGGTCGAGACCGGCGCCGTGCCGGGCGAGCTGATGTCCACTGCCGCGATCAGCGGCGTCGTGACCTATGAGCCGGGCGAGATGACGCTGATCGCCCGCGTCGGCACGCCCCTGGACCAGATCCGGGCCATGCTGGCCGCCGAGGGCCAGGCGCTGGCCTTCGAGCCCGCCGACATGCGCGGCGTGCTGGGTCGTAACGGCACGCCGACCATCGGCGGCGTGGTCGCGGCCAATGCCAGCGGCCCGCGCCGGTTGCTGGCCGGGGCCTGCCGCGACCATCTGCTGGGGGTGCGCTTCGTCGACGGCCAGGGCCGGGTGCTGAAGAACGGCGGCCGGGTGATGAAGAACGTCACCGGCCTCGACCTGGGCAAGCTCTTTTGCGGCGCGCATGGCACGCTGGGCGTGCTGACCGAGGTGGCGCTGAAGACCCTGCCGCACCTGCCCGACCGCTGCACGCTGGGCTTTCACGGCGTCACGATCGAAGAGGCGGTGGCGATCTTCTCGGCCGCGCTGGCGACGCCTTTCGAGGTCTCGGGCGCCGCCTTCCGCGACGGCTCGGCCTGGCTGCGGGTCGAGGGGCTGGGGCCGCAGATGACCTATCGCCGCGACCGGCTGCTGGCGCTGCTGGCACCGCGCGAGGCCGAGGTGCTGGACGATGCCGCCACCCTGGCCCTGTGGTGCGAGCTGCGCGACCTGGCGCATTTCGCTGGCGCGGACGCGCCGCTCTGGCGGGTGCTGGTCAAGCCCAGCGACGCCCCGGCCGCGGCGCGGGCCTTGCAGGCGCTGGGGGGCGAGGCGTCGCTCGACTGGGGCGGCGGGCTCGTCTGGTATTGCGGGCCGGGGACGGTCCAGGCGGTGCGGCAGGTCGCGCCCCATGCCACGCTGGTCCGGCGCGGAGGGCTGGACGGCCCGGCCTTTCCGCCCGAAGCCCCGGCCGTCGCCCGGCTCTCGGCCGGGTTGCGCCACAGGTTCGACCCCGCCGGCATCCTCAATCCCGGCCTGATGGACAGCTGACATGCAGACCAATTTCACCGCCGAGCAACTGGCCGACCCCGGCACGGCCCGCGCCAACGAGATCCTGCGCAGCTGCGTCCATTGCGGCTTCTGCACCGCGACCTGCCCGACCTACAAGGTGCTGGGCGACGAGCTGGACAGCCCGCGCGGCCGCATCTACCTGATCAAGGACATGCTGGAGAACGGCAAGATCCCCGATGCCAAGACCGTCGGCCACATCGACCGCTGCCTCAGCTGCCTTTCCTGCATGACCACCTGCCCCTCGGGCGTGCATTACATGCACCTGGTCGATCACGCCCGCGAATATATCGAAAAGACCTATCGCCGCCCCCTGGGCGAGCGGGCGCTGCGCTGGCTCTTGGCGCGCATCCTGCCCTATCCGGGGCGCTTCCGACTGGCGCTGATGGGCGCGAAGATCGCGCGGCCCTTTCGCCGGCTGCTGCCGGATGCGCGGCTGCGGGCGATGCTGGACATGGCGCCGCGCGACATCCCGCCGCCCAGCCTGAACGACCGCCCGCAGGTCTTTGCCGCCGAGGTGCCGCGCCGCAAGCGGGTGGCGCTGCTGGTCGGCTGCGCGCAAAGGGCGCTGAACACCGACATCAACGACGCGACCATCCGCCTTCTGCGCCGGCATGGCTGCGAGGTGGTGATCCCGCGCGGCCTGGGCTGCTGCGGCGCGCTGACCCATCACATGGGCAAGACCGACGAAAGCCACGCCATGGCCGCCGCCAATATCCGTGCGCTGATGGCCGAGATCGCGGGCGAGGGGCTGGACGCGGTGGTCATCAACACCTCGGGCTGCGGCACCACGGTCAAGGACTACGGGCACATGTTCGCGCATGATCCGCTGGCCGCGGATGCCGCGCGGGTGGCCGGCTTGGCCAAGGACATCACCGAGGTCATGGCCGAGCTGGGCTTGCGCGAGCCCGGCCATGCCGAGCCGCTGCGCGTCGGCTATCACGCCGCCTGTTCGTTGCAGCACGGCCAGCAGATCCGCAGCGCGCCCAAGGAATTGCTGGCCGCTGCCGGCTTTACCGTGCTGGAGCCCAGGGACGCGCATATCTGCTGCGGCTCGGCCGGCACCTACAACCTGATGCAGCCGGTGATCTCGGCCGAGCTGAAGCGCCGCAAGGTCGAGACGCTGGAGGCGCTGACCCCGCAGGTGATCAGCGCCGGCAATATCGGCTGCATGATGCAGATCGGCTCGGGCACCGGGGTGCCGGTCGTCCATACGGCCGAACTGCTCGACTGGGCCACCGGCGGGCCAAGGCCGCGGGCGCTGGCGGACAGGGCCTAGCGCCGCCGCTAGGAAAAGCCCGACCCCGACATGCGAACGGCGGCCGCAACCCGGCCGCCGTTCTTTTGTCTCATCCGCGAAGGGGCGGGGCGTCAGCTCATCTCGCGCAGCACGTATTGCACGATGCGCTCGGCCGCGTCCTCGGGCGTCAGCTCGACCGTGTTCACAGTCAGCTCGGCATTCTGCGGCTGCTCATAGGGGCTGTCGATGCCGGTGAAGTTCTTCAGCTGGCCCGACCGCGCCTTTTTGTACAGGCCCTTGACGTCGCGCGCCTCGGCCACCTCCAGCGGCGTGTCGACGAAGACCTCGACGAACTCGCCCGGCGCCATCAGGTCGCGCACCATCTGCCGTTCCGAACGGAAGGGCGAGATGAAGGCGGTCAGCACGATCAGCCCGGCATCGGTCATCAGCCGCGCCACCTCGCCCACGCGGCGGATGTTTTCCACCCGGTCGGCATCGGTAAAGCCCAGGTCGCGGTTCAGCCCGTGGCGGATGTTGTCGCCGTCCAGCAGGAAGGTGTGCTTGCCCAGGGCATGCAGCTTCTTCTCGACGATATTGGCGATGGTCGATTTGCCCGAGCCCGACAGGCCGGTGAACCAGACCACGGCGGGCTTCTGGTTCTTCAGCGCCGCATGGGCATCGCGGTTCACGTCCAGCGCCTGCCAGTGGATGTTCTGCGACCGGCGCAGCGCGAAATGGATCATGCCCGCCGCCACCGTGGCATTGGTCATGCGGTCGATCAGGATGAAGCCGCCCAGGTCGGGGTTCTGGGCATAGGCCTCGAACGGGATCGGCCGGTCGGTCGAGATATTGACCACCCCGATGGCGTTCAGCCCCAGCGTCTTGCTGGCCAGATGCTCCAGCGTGTTGACGTTGACCTCATACTTGGGCTCGGTCACGGTCGCGGTGACGGTCTGGGTGCCGATCTTCAGCAGGTAGGGGCGGCCCGGCAGCATCTCCTGCTCGGCCATCCAGACCACCGTCGCCTCGAACTGGTCGGCGACCTCGCAGGGCTGGTCGGATTGCACGATCATATCGCCGCGCGAGCAGTCGATCTCGTCGGCGAAGGTCAGCGTCACCGACTGGCCGGCGACGGCCAGGTCCAGGTCGCCGTCATAGGTGACGATCGACTTGACCGTGGTGGTCTTGCCCGAGGGCAGCACCCGGATGGCGTCGCCCGGCCGCACCATGCCCGCGCCGATCTGGCCGGCAAAGCCGCGGAAGTCCAGGTTCGGCCGGTTCACCCATTGCACCGCCATGCGGAAGGGCTGGTCCAGCATGCGGGTGTCGCTGACCGGCGCCTCTTCCAGGTGGCCCAGCAGCGTCGGGCCCTGGTACCAATGCATGTTCGGGCTTTTCTCGACGATATTGTCGCCCTTGAGCCCCGAGATCGGGATCGGCAGGAAGCTGTCCATGCCGATCTGCTTGGCGAAATGCGAATAATCCGCGACGATGTCGTAGAACCGCTCGGCCGAGTAATCGACCAGGTCCATCTTGTTCACCGCCAGCACCACGTTCTGGATGCCCAGCAGGTTCACCAGGTAGCTGTGCCGCCGGGTCTGGGTCAGCACGCCCTGGCGCGCGTCGATCAGGATCACGGCAAGGTCGGCGGTCGAGGCGCCGGTGACCATGTTGCGGGTATATTGCTCGTGGCCGGGCGTGTCGGCGACGATGAACTTGCGCTTGTCGGTGGCAAAGAAGCGATAGGCCACGTCGATGGTGATGCCTTGTTCGCGTTCCGCCGCCAGGCCGTCGACCAGCAGGGCGAAGTCGATCTCGCCGCCCTGGGTGCCCACGACCTTGGAATCGCTTTCCAGGCTCGCCAGCTGGTCCTCGAAGATCATCTTGCTGTCATAGAGCAGCCGGCCGATCAGCGTGGACTTGCCGTCGTCGACCGAGCCGCAGGTGATGAAGCGCAGCATGGTCTTGTGCTGGTGCTTCAGCAGATAGGCGTCGATATCCTGGGAGATCAGCGTGTCCGTGACATAGACGGGGCTTTTCATCTCGTGGTTCATCTCAGAAATACCCCTCTTGCTTCTTCTTCTCCATCGAGGCCGACTGGTCGTGGTCGATGGCGCGGCCCTGCCGCTCGGACGTGGTGGTCAGCAGCATTTCCTGGATGACCTCGGGCAGGGTCTTGGCGTTCGATTCCACCGCGCCGGTCAGCGGATAGCAGCCCAGCGTGCGGAAGCGCACGGATTTCATCATCGGTTGCTCGCCCTCGCGCAGGCGGAAGCGGTCGTCGTCGACCATGATGAGCAGGCCGTCGCGTTCCACCACCGGCCGCAGGTCCGAGAAATACAGCGGCACGATGTCGATGTTTTCCAGGTGGATATACTGCCAGATGTCCAGTTCGGTCCAGTTCGACAGCGGGAAGACCCGGATCGATTCCCCCTTGCCCTTGCGGGTGTTGTAGAGCTTCCACAGCTCGGGGCGCTGGTTCTTGGGATCCCAGCGGTGGTTGGCCGAGCGGAACGAGAACACCCGTTCCTTGGCGCGCGACTTTTCCTCGTCGCGGCGCGCGCCGCCGAAGGCCACGTCGAAATTGAACTTGGTCAGCGCCTGCTTCAGCCCGTCCGTCTTCCACATGTCCGTATGCAGGCTGCCGTGGTCGAAGGGGTTGATGCCCTTTTCCATCGCCTCGGGGTTGTGGTGGACGATCAGCTCCATGCCCGCCTGCGCCGCGGCGCGGTCGCGCAGATCGTACATGGCGCGGAATTTCCAGGTGGTGTCGACATGCAGCAGCGGGAAGGGCGGCGGGGCCGGGTAGAACGCCTTCTTCGCCAGATGCAGCATGCAGGCCGAATCCTTGCCGACCGAATAGAGCATCACCGGGTTGTCGGCCGCCGCCACGACCTCGCGCATGATCTGGATGCTTTCGGCTTCAAGCCTTTGAAGATGGGTCAGCGTGGCCACCTGACCCCCGGTATGTATGACGGATTGGCTGTTCATCTGGATGGCCCTTGTTCTTAGGATGCGCCGTCCTTGCCAGATTTTCCCGCCGAGACCAAGCCCGGCGCGGCGGAAACGGCGTCCCTTTGCCGCATGGACGGCGAAATTGCTGCATTGCGGCAACGGCGGGCAGTCGCGGATGGCTGCGCGGCGGCGTGGAAATGCCTTTCTACCTGCGGTTGCCGCGCCCTCGGCGCTTCCGAATGTTCGTTTCAGTTCGATTTTACCCTTGACGGCGGCTCGCCGTTCTTGCGGCGCAAGAAAAACCGCGCGTCGCGGCTCGCGATCATTGCTGCATCTGCACTGTTTTCCCGCGAATCATGCTGCAATGCCGCGCATGTTCATTCGTTTTTTCCAAAAGCGATCATAAACGAAAATTTTCGCTTGACCGGGGTCACGAAGCCGTTACACCTTTCGGCTATCGACGGACGCGCAGCGACGGGGAGGGATCGGCGTGTCGGCACCAGCGCGGCCCCAGGCCGACCTTTTCATCATCGGCGGAGGAATCAACGGCTGCGGCATCGCGCGGGATGCGGCGGGGCGCGGGCTTGCGGTCACGCTGGCCGAGATGGGCGACCTGGCGCAGGCGACCTCATCGGCCTCGACCAAGCTGTTCCATGGCGGGCTGCGCTACCTGGAGTTCTTCGAGTTCCGGCTGGTGCGCGAGGCGCTGGAGGAACGCGAGACGCTGCTGGCCGCGATGCCGCATATCTCCTGGCCGATGCGTTTCGTGCTGCCCTGGTCGCCCGACATGCGCTTCGAGGCCGACACGCCGACCTCGCGCATCCTGTCGCTGGCGATGCCCTGGCTGCGCGGCCGCCGCCCGGCCTGGCTGATCCGGCTGGGGCTGTTCCTTTACGACAATCTGGGCGGCCGCAGGATCCTGCCGGGGACCAGGCGGCTGGACCTGTCCCGCGACCCGCTGGGCAAGCCGCTGAAGCCGGGCTTCCGGCGGGGCTGGGAATATTCCGACTGCTGGGTGCAGGATTCGCGGCTGGTGGTGCTGAACGCCCGCGACGCGCAGGCCCGCGGCGCCACCATCCTGACCCGCACCCGCGTCACCCATGCCGAGCGCGCGGACGGGCTGTGGCGCATCACCACCGAGGGGGCGGGGGGCACGCGCATCCACCACGCCCGCGCGCTGGTCAATGCCGGCGGGCCATGGGTCGAGGACGTGATCCGCAACGTCGCGCATATCCCCTCGACCGAAGGGGTGCGGCTGGTGCGCGGCAGCCACATCGTCGTGCCGCGGCTTTACGACCACGACCGCTGCTATTTCTTCCAGGGCACGGACGGGCGGATCATCTTCGCGATCCCCTTCGAAGAGGATTTCACCCTGATCGGCACCACCGACATGGACCATCGCGGCCCCCCCGGCGAGGCGCGCTGCACCGAGGAAGAGCGCGATTACCTCTGCGCCTTCGCCAGCCGCTATTTCGCCCGGCCGGTGACGCCCGATCAGGTGGTCTGGACCTATTCCGGGGTGCGGCCGCTTTACGACGACGGCGCGAAATCGGCCACGGCGGCGACGCGGGACTATGTCCTCAGCCTGCAGGACGGCGAGGCGGGCGGGGCGCCGCTGCTCAACGTCTTCGGCGGCAAGATCACCACCTACCGCCGGCTGGCCGAGGGCGCGCTGGCCAGGCTTGCGCCCTACTTTCCGCAGGCGGGCGGGGACTGGACCGCGCGGGTGCCGCTGCCGGGCGGCGACTTCCCGGTGGACGGGGTCGAGGATCTGCTGGCCCAGCTGCAGGCGCGCCACCCGTTCCTGTCGCCGCGCCTGTCGCGCCGGCTGGTGCGCACCTATGGCACCGAGGCGTTCCTGCTGCTCGACGGCGCCGGCAGCATGGCGGCGCTGGGGCGCGATTTCGGCGCCGGGCTGACCGAGGCCGAGGTGATCTGGCTGATCCGCCATGAATTCGCCGCCACTGCCGAGGACATCCTGTGGCGCCGCACCAAGCTGGGCCTGCACATGACCGAGGCGCAACGCCGCGAGCTGGCGGCCTTCGTGGACAGGCACCATGCCGCCCATTCGGCGGCGGAATAGGGGAGGGTAAGGCTTTGCTGGAACTGCAGGGCGTATCGCGGTCGGTCGGGGGCAGGGTGCATGTCCACCCCACCAGCCTGACCCTGCAAAGGGGCAGCATGAACGTGCTGCTGGGCCCGACGCTTTCCGGCAAGACCAGCCTGATGCGGCTGATGGCGGGGCTGGACCAGCCGACGACCGGCCGCATCCTCTGGGACGGGCGGGACGTGACCGGCCAGCGCGTGCAGGACCGCGGCATTGCCATGGTCTACCAGCAGTTCATCAACTATCCCGGCCTCTCGGTCTATGAAAACATCGCCTCGCCCCTGCGCATCCTGCGCCGGCCGCGGGACGAGATCGACCGCAAGGTGCGCGAGACCGCCGAGATGCTGCACCTGACGCCGATGCTGGCGCGCAAGCCGCTGGAGCTTTCGGGCGGCCAGCAGCAACGCTGCGCCCTGGCCCGCGCGCTGGTCAAGGGCGCCGGGCTGGTGCTGCTGGACGAGCCCTTGGCGAACCTCGACTACAAGCTGCGCGAAGAGCTGCGGGTCGAGATCCCGCGCATCTTCGAGGCGTCGGGCGCGATCTTCGTCTATGCCACCACCGAGCCCGAGGAGGCGCTGCTGCTGGGCGGCCATACCGCGACGCTGTGGCAGGGCCGGGTGACGCAATTCGGCCCGACGCCGCAGGTCTATCGCCAGCCGGTGGATGCGACCACGGCGCGGGTGTTCAGCGATCCGCCGATGAATTTCGTTGCCGCCCGCAAGCAGGGCGATGCCGTCACCTTCGGCGACAGCGTGCTGGCCGCAGGCAGTTTCGCCGACCTGCCGGACGGCGCCTATCTGGCCGGGTTCCGCGCCAACCACCTGTCGCTGGCCCGGCACGGCCCGGCGGCGGTGGCGTTCGCCTGCACGCTGGCCGGGACCGAGATCACCGGCTCGGAAACCTTCGTCCATGTCGAGCATGGCGCCGACCGCTGGGTCGGGCTGGTCGAGGGCGTGCATCTGCTGACCCCCGGCCAGCCGCTTTCGGTCTGGCTGGACCCGGCGCATGTCTACCTGTTCGACGCGTCCGGGCGGCTTGCCGCCCCGGCCGCCTATGCGAAGGCGGCCTGACATGGCGCGGATCACCCTGCAGAACCTGGCCCACAGCTACCTGCCCCATCCGCGGTCCGATGCAGATTTCGCGCTGAAACGGATGGACCATGTCTGGCAGGACGGCGGCGCCTATGCGCTGCTGGGCGCCTCGGGCTGCGGCAAGACCACGCTTCTGAACATCATCTCGGGGCTTCTGACCCCCAGCCAGGGCCGGGTGCTGTTCGGCGACCGCGACGTGACCGCGGCCCCTACGGCCGAGCGCAACATCGCCCAGGTGTTCCAGTTCCCGGTGGTCTACGACACCATGACCGTGCGCGACAACCTGGCCTTCCCGCTGAGGAACCGCGGCAAGGACGCCGCCTATGTCAAGGCGCGGGTGGACCGGATCGCGCGCATGATCGGCATGGAGGCATGGCTGAACCGCAAGGCGCAGGGGCTGACCGCCGATGCCAAGCAGAAGATCAGCCTTGGCCGCGGCATGGTGCGCGAGGACGTGAACGCGATCCTCTTCGACGAGCCGCTGACCGTCATCGACCCGCAGATGAAATGGGAGCTGCGCACCCAGCTCAAGGAACTGCACCGCCAGTTCGGCCATACCATGATCTACGTCACCCACGACCAGACCGAGGCGCTGACCTTTGCCCAGCAGGTCGTGGTCATGCACGAGGGCCGCGTGGTGCAGATGGGCACGCCCGAGGAGCTGTTCGAAAAGCCCGCCCACAGCTTCGTGGGCTATTTCATCGGCTCGCCCGGCATGAACTTCCTCGATGCCGAGGAGCTGCGGGGCGACCAAGCCCTGCTGCCCGGCGGCGAGGTGGTGGCGCTGGGGGCGCATTATCCCCCGGTCGCCGGCCGGGTGCAGATCGGCATCCGCCCCGAACATGCCAGGCTGGTCGCCAGCGGCGGGCTGCCGCTGACCATCCGCCGGATCGAGGATCTGGGCCGCCACCGGCTGGTGCGCGGCGAGGTCGCGGGCCGGCCGCTGAACGTGGTCGTGCCCGAGGGGATGGTGGTCGGCGGCCTGCCGCAGGTCGCCTTCGCGCCGGGCAAGATCAACGTCTATGCCGACGACTGGCGCGTCGCGCCGTTGGAACAGGGGGGCGGCTGATGGAAAAGACCCAGAACAACAAGGCCTGGTTCCTGGTCCTGCCGGTGCTGGTCGTCGTCGCCTTCTCGGCGGTAATCCCGCTGATGACGGTGGTGAACTATTCGGTGAACGACACGTTCGGCAACAACGCCTTCTTCTGGGCGGGTCTCGAATGGTTCGACGAGATGGTGCATTCGCGCCGCCTGCACGGGGCGCTGGGGCGGCAGGCGCTGTTTTCCGCCATCATCCTGGCGATCGAGGTGCCGCTGGGCATCTTCGTGGCGCTGAACATGCCGAAAAAGGGCTTCTGGTCCAGCCTGGTGCTGGTGCTGATGGCGCTGCCGCTGCTGATCCCCTTCAACGTCGTCGGCACCATCTGGCAGATCTTCGGCCGCACCGACATCGGGCTTCTGGGCCGCGGGCTCAAGGCGCTGGGGCTCGACTACAACTATACCAACGACCCGCTGGACGCCTGGATCACCGTGATCGTGATGGATGTCTGGCACTGGACCAGCCTGGTCGCGCTGCTTTGCTATGCCGGGCTGCAATCCATCCCGCAGGCCTATTACCAGGCCGCCAAGATCGACCAGGCCAGCCGCTGGGCGGTGTTCCGCCATATCGAGCTGCCCAAGATGAAGGGCGTGCTGCTGATCGCCGTGCTTCTGCGCTTCATGGACAGCTTCATGATCTATACCGAGCCCTTCGTCGTCACCGGCGGCGGTCCCGGCAACTCGACCACCTTCCTCTCCATCGACCTGGTGAAGATGGCGGTCGGGCAGTTCGACCTCGGCCCCGCCGCCGCCTTCTCGATCATGTATTTCCTGGTGATCCTGCTGGTCAGCTGGGTGTTCTACACCGTCATGACCAATATCGACCGCAGCCAGGCCGACATCCCGGAGGGCATGTGATGCGCCTGAAGCCCTCGGCCCTGGTGATGCTGATCTACCTGCTGTTCCTGCTGGTGCCGATCTACTGGCTGGTGAACATGAGCCTCAAGACCAATGCCGAGATCACCGGCACCTTCAGCCTTTATCCGCACAACCTGACCCTGCGGAACTATCGGGTCATCCTGACCGATCCCAGCTGGTACATGGGCTATGTGAACTCGATCATCTACGTGGTGATGAACACGGTGATTTCCGTCGCCGTGGCGCTGCCGGCCGCCTATGCCTTCAGCCGCTACAGCTTCATGGGCGACAAGCACCTGTTCTTCTGGCTGCTGACCAACCGCATGTCGCCGCCGGCGGTCTTTGCGCTGCCCTTCTTCCAGCTCTACTCCTCGGTCGGGCTTTTCGACACGCATATCGCCGTGGCGCTGGCGCATTGCCTGTTCAACGTGCCGCTGGCGGTCTGGATCCTGGAAGGCTTCATGCGCGGCGTCCCCAAGGAGATCGACGAGACCGCCTATATCGACGGCTACAGTTTCCCGCGCTTCTTCGTCAGGATCTTCATGCCGCTGATCGCCAGCGGCATCGGGGTCGCCGCCTTCTTCTGCTTCATGTTCAGCTGGGTCGAGCTGCTCTTGTCCCGCACGCTGACCTCGGTGAACGCCAAGCCCATCGCGGCGACGATGACGCGCACGGTTTCCGCCAGCGGCATGGACTGGGGCGTGCTGGCGGCGGCGGGGGTGCTGACCATCATCCCCGGCGCCTTGGTGATCTGGTTCGTGCGCAACTACATCGCCAAGGGCTTTGCCCTGGGGAGGGTCTGATGTCCGACGCCGCCATCCCGACGCACAAGCGCATCGCCTGGCCGGCGATCTATGCCCTGGCCGCCCTGCTGATGGGCGCCGTCCTGGCCCTGCTGGTCTGGGCCACGCCGGTCAAGGACGGGGCCAGGGACTGGACCGCGCCGATGGTTCCCGGCGGCTGGATGGCCTGGACCTTTCCGGTGGCGCTGTTCTTCTGGGTGATCGCGGGCCTGCTGGTGCTGTTCACCATCCTGGCCATCCGCTTCCCGGAAACCCCGCGCCGCGGCATCCTGCGCATCGAGACGACGCGCGGCGACCGGCTGTTCATCTCGCTTCTCGGCTCGGCCTTCATCTGCCTGGGCTGGCTGTTCTTCGCAGGCCCCCCGCTGTGGTGGGGGCTCGCGCTCTGCCTCGTCCATGCCGCGGCGGTGTTTCGCTGGGTCTGACGGGGATCGGGAAACGGTGTCTCATCAGGGAGGAAAACATGAGACCGATGCAAAGGACCACGGCCATGGCGCTTGCGCTTGTGGTCATGGGCGCGCCCGCCTGGGCGGACATGGAGGCGGCGAAGAAATTCCTCGACGCCGAGATCGGCGATCTGTCCTCGCTCTCGCGCGAGGACCAGGAAAAGGAGATGCAATGGTTCATCGACGCCGCGCAGCCGCTGGCGGGGATGGAGATCAAGGTGGTCTCGGAAACCATCACCACGCATGAATACGAGGCCAAGGTGCTGGCGCCCGCCTTCACCGCCATCACCGGGATCAAGGTCACGCACGACCTGATCGGCGAGGGCGACGTGGTCGAGAAGCTGCAGACCCAGATGCAGACCGGCGAGAACATCTATGACGCCTATGTCAACGACAGCGACCTGATCGGCACGCATTGGCGCTATCAGCAGGCGCGCAGCCTGACCAAGTGGATGGCCGAGGAGGGCAAGGACTTCACCAGCCCGACGCTGGACCTCGACGATTTCATCGGGCTGAAGTTCACCACCGCCCCGGACGGCGAGCTGTATCAGCTGCCCGACCAGCAATTCGCCAACCTCTACTGGTTCCGCTACGACTGGTTCAACGACCAGAAGACGCAAGAGGATTTCAAGGCGAAATACGGCTACGACCTGGGCGTGCCGGTGAACTGGTCGGCCTATGAGGACATCGCCGAATTCTTCACCGGCCGCGACATGTCCTACGTCGAGGGCGGCCCGGCGAAGGCCTGGGGCAACATGGACTATGGCAAGAAGGATCCCAGCCTGGGCTGGCGCTATACCGATGCCTGGATGTCCATGGCCGGCATGGGCGACAAGGGCGAGCCGAACGGGCTGCCGGTGGACGAATGGGGCATCCGCGTCGACGAGAACAGCCGCCCCGTCGGTTCCTGCGTGGCGCGGGGCGGCGCGACCAACGATGCCGCGGCGGTCTATGCCGTGACCAAGGCCATCGACTGGCTGCAGAAATACACCCCGCCCGAGGCCATGGGCATGACCTTCGGCGAGGCGGGGCCGGTCCCGGCGCGCGGCGACATCGCCCAGCAGATGTTCTGGTATACCGCCTTCACCGCCGATATGGTCAAGCCCGGCACCCCGGTGATGAACGAGGACGGCACGCCGAAATGGCGCATGGCCCCCAGCCCGCACGGCGCCTATTGGTCCGAGGGCACCAAGATCGGCTATCAGGACGTGGGCTCCTGGACGCTGATGAAATCGACGCCGGTGGACCGCGCGCAGGCCGCCTGGCTCTATGCGCAATTCGTGACCTCGAAGACCGTGGACGTGAAGAAATCCCATGTCGGGCTGACCTTCATCCGCGAATCGACCATCCAGGACCAGTCCTTCACCGAACGCGCGCCGCAGCTGGGCGGCCTGGTCGAGTTCTATCGCTCGCCCGCCCGCGTGCAATGGTCGCCGACCGGGACCAACATCCCGGATTATCCCAAGCTCGCGCAGCTGTGGTGGCAGAACATCGGCGACGCGCTTTCCGGCGCCAAGACCCCGCAGGAGGCGCTGGACGCGCTTTGCGCCGAGCAGGAGCGGGTGCTGGAGCGGCTGGAGCGCGCCGGCGTGCAGGGCGACCTGGGGCCCAGGATGAACGAGGAAAAGGATCCGCAGGAATGGCTGGCCGCCGAGGGCTCGCCCGTCGGCCCGCTGGAGAACGAAAAGCCGCAGGGCGAGACGATCTCCTATGACGAGCTGATCAAGTCCTGGCAGTGATGCCTTGCGGGGGCGGGGCCCTTGGGCCCCGCCCCCTTTCTGCCGAACCGCCAGCGACCAGGACAGGCCGGAGGCCGCCGATGCCCCATCTTCTTTCG